>CAZPUW010000291.1:0-4254 GCA_964589795.1 uncultured bacterium | reverse complement strand
AGAGTTAGGTTTAAGTAAGATTTCAGACAGAATCAAATAAGTTCAACCAGTAGACAGCTTATTTTAGTTTGCGGGCTGCATTTCGATTTTCTTCTTGAGCATCTCCAACGTAACTGCTGTTACTTGCATTCGATGTTCCAATAAAGGGTAGAGTTGGTGTGCTAATTGTTGGTTTCCCGACTTGCAAGCATTTTCGATTAATCCCGCCGTTTCGGCGGTTAGTGTTGAAGAAAATTGAAGGCACCTTCCCTTAATGGTATGTGCCGCTATCTCAGCTACCTTGAGCGAGTTCGATTCAATTCCCGAATGCAATTCCGATACTGTTTGATTGGCATTATTCAAAAATAAATCGATAGCATGTACGAGAAGTTTTGTGTTCCCATCCATTCGGTCTAAAATAATTTGTAACACACCCTCAAACGGTAATTTGTCTGTTTTTACGGGTTTAGAACTCCCGAGTTGATGGCTCGGCAAAAACCGCCTTAGAATATCGTGAAGATCCTTGCGCCTAAATGGTTTAGCCAATACTTCATCCATCCCATTCGCTATAGCATACACACGGTCGGCTTGTAGTGCATTTGCCGTTACCGCTATAATCGGTGTGTACCGTTTTAATTCGGCTTCGGCAGCGCGTATTCTGGCGGTGACTTCGTACCCGTTTAAATCCGGCAAGTTAATATCCATCAAAATTATGTCGAATAGTTGCCGTTGATATTGTATTAACGCCTCATTACCGTTTTCTGCGACGACGACCCGCAAGTTCATTTTTTCGAGTAGGGTGGAAGCAATTTGTCGATTCATTTTATCGTCGTCGACAACGAGAATGTTTAAATCGGGAAACGATTCTAACGGCTCAGTTTCGGTTTGCAAGTCAACTTTAATCAACTTTTCAACTGCCACCGGATGATTACTCCCGTAGTTCAATGCATTTTGCACCGCGTTCATCAAATCGGCCATTTGAAACGGTTTTCCAAAAAATGTGTCGATGCCAAGTTTCGCGAACTTTTTCCGTATTTCATCCGTCTGGTGCAACGAGATTACAATTATCCCCGGGATAAACTTGCGGTTACCGGTAACGATTCTTTTCGCGACTTCGAAGCCATCAATACCGGGAAGGTTGATATCGAGCAAAACCAGCGAATATGGTTTTCCCTCCAATTCGGCGGATTCAATTTCCTGTAATGCGGCCTCTCCACTTCCGACTGCTTTCGAAGAGATGTGATAACTTTCTAACATTTCTCCGAACAACTCACGTGAAATTGAATTGTCGTCAACGATTAATGTCTTTAACTCAGAGATACCGGGAAGTCCGACAATATTGGTTTCACCGGCAACTTCCATTTCGAATGTAAAAGTAAAAGTCGAGCCCTTTCCGATAGTGCTTTCTACCGAAATTTCCCCATTCATCAACTCTACCAAATGGCGGGCAATTGGCAAACCAAGACCGGAACCGCCAAATTTTCGACTGGTGTTCGTTTCCGCTTGTGTAAATGGATAAAATATTGAATCTAATTTTGTGTGGGGAATACCTATCCCGGAATCAGAAACCGAACACTTCATTCTGGCACGTTTACCAGTTATCGATACCAATGATACCCTGACAATTACATTACCCGCAGTAGTGAACTTTATCGCATTTCCAACCAAATTGTTCAGTATCTGCCGGAACCGAAGAGAGTCACCAATTACCCAATCCGGAACATCAGGTGAAACATGGTAAAGAAGCTCCAAATTTTTATTTACAACCGATCCGAGTAATAACTCTAATACGTTACCAATAAGTTCACGCAATGAAAAATCAGATTTTTCCAATTCTACTTTACCGGATTCGACACGTGCGAAGTCCAGAATGTTATTCACGAGAGAAAGAAGCGTTTCGCCGGATTCTTTGATCGACCTCAAAAATCGTTTTTGTTCGTCGGTGGTTTCAGTATCTGCAAAGATGTCAGTAAAGCCGAGTATCGAATTGAGCGGTGTTCGCAACTCGTGGCTCATTTGATTAAAGAACTCGGTTTTTTGTTCATTCGCCGCAACCGCCCGCTCTTTCTCCATTAGTATCTTATCAACTGAGTTGGATTTCGCGATACTCTCAGAAAGAGAACTGCAATAACAAACGAGTTCAGTGATGGCGGAAGATTCACTGGACACAACTTTTTCACACAGCCACCGGTAATCGTTCTCTTTTGTCAACCACCTATAGACGAAATAAAACTCTTCTTCACTCTGATAATTTGAGATGTATTGCGAAATGTTTGATTTATCTTCAGGATGTACCCTATTCCACCATAATTCTTGATTATTTTTAAAATCATCAAGCTGAAATCCGGTGATTTTTTCCACCGGACCGGATACGACAGTCGTTGCAAACGCCTGTTGATGGCGAAATATTAGTCCTGTCGTTGGTAAATTTTGTTTTTGATCCATACGTGAAAGTTATATCCGGAGTCGATTGGTTATTTATTATTCGAAGCCACAGCTATTCGATTAATTTGGCGCCTCATTCACGAGCGCCCAAAACATACCTAATCTTGAAACCGCTTCGATGAACTCGTCATACTTCACCGGTTTTACGACGAATGAATTTGCACCAAGCTGATAACTTTTTATCAGGTCTTTATCTTCCCGTGAAGATGTGAGTATTAAAACCGGAATTGATTTCAGAGTATCATCCTTCTTAATAATTTCCAATACCTCCAAGCCGGTCATTTTGGGCATTTTGATATCTAACATAATGACGATGGGATTCCCTTTGGGTCGATTCTCGAATTTTCCCCGGCAATACAAATAGTCGAGAACTTCGGTACCATCGTTAACAACGACGACATTGTTTACCAAATCGTTTTCTGATAGTGCCGCTATCGTCAATTCGATGTCGCGTTTATCATCGTCTGCGAGTAAAATTACTTTAGAATAATTCACTGTTCACCTCAAATTAAATTGCCGCTTTTAGCGAAAATGAAAAGACAGCACCTTTTTTTAGTTCTCCTTCCGCCCATACACTTCCGCCATGACGCTCTACGATACGTTTTACGTTGGCTAACCCAATTCCGGTTCCTTCAAATTGTGTATCGGAGTGTAGTCGTTGAAAAACACCGAACAATTTAGTTACAAATGCCTGATCAAACCCAACTCCGTTGTCCCGTATCGAAAAAATAACATTTTCGCCTTCTTGCCGATAACTGATTTCGATAACGGCGGTTTCACACAAGCGGGTATATTTTAACGCATTACCTATCAGGTTTGCCCATACCTGCCGAAATAGCGATGAGTCACCGCTCAATCGAGGAAGATCCGCGATTTTCCATTCAATTTTGCGTTGCTGATTCTCTAATTGTGACTCCTTTATTACATCAAGGATAATCCGGTTGAAATCCATACTATTCATAACGAGTTCAGCACGACTGTTCCGGGAGAATTGCAACAAACCGTCAATCAATTGATTCATTTTACTTGACGCCTCTTCGATGACGTCAAAATAATGCGCTGATTTCTCATCTAATTGCGATGTAACCCGTTTCTTAAGCAAATCGATGTAACCATTGACATGGCGCAGGGGGGCGCGTAGATCGTGAGAGACCGAGTAAGAAAAAGCTTCCAATTCCTTATTAGTGCTTTCCAATTCGTTAGTACGGAGTAACAACGATTCGTTTAGCATGTATATTTTTTTCTGCGCCAACTTTTCTGCCGTCAACTCACGAATAATTCCTGTAAAGTATGGTACATCGTCTACGGTGTATAGACTGATTGTCAGCTCAGAAGGAAAGGTACTCCTATCGTTACGAATACCCACCACTTCTCTTGCAACACCGGTAATCTGTTTGATTCCCGTTTGAATGTAGCTTTTGAGATACAACTCATACTCGTTGCCAAATTCTTCAAGCATCAGAATTTTAAAACTGCGCCCGATTACTTCTTCCGGGGAGTAACCAAACACACGCAGTGCAGCCGGATTCACTTGTACAATTAATCCGTCGCGATTAATTGTGATAATACCATCGACCACCGTATTTAGAACGGTTTGCAATCTTCTTTCACTCTTGGCTAAATCGGAAAGAGCTTGTTTGCGGATAGTAATATCTTTAACCGAACCGATAAAAAAGTGATTTCCGTTCATTTCAAATTGGCTGACAATCAGCTCGATGGGAACGATTGTTCCATCTTTCCTACGACCGGTAATTTCTTGAATCTTACCGATAATATTGGATTTGCCGGTTGATACGTAACGACGAACGTAACCATCGTGCTCGTTTCGAT
>CAZPUW010000290.1:0-4277 GCA_964589795.1 uncultured bacterium | reverse complement strand
GGGAATAATCTGCAATAAGCGATGATATGGAAGGGTCACTTGAACATCGTGGATTGCAATTTTACCACCGATTGTCACAGTCACAACACCTACTTGTTCTTGTTTTGTTGAAGTAATGTCAATAACAATATTATTGCCGGTAACGACAGGTGGATTAATGATTACAGCCATAGAACCTCCCGAAAATTTGTATGACTCGAATGTCAATCGACAATAAAAAAGTGTCGATGCAATCCGAAATTATTCATTATTTAGTTTCGGCGTTTGTTGCCGGAGTAGTTGGTTTACTGCTTAAACCGGATTGCGCTTTTCCGAAGATGGCGATTAGATCGGACAGCGAATTATACGAGATCGCTAATGAAAGAGCTGTTTCGGTTCCCCAATTTTTCGCATTGTCACGCCGATAAAAGACCCGACCACCTGCGAACCGAAACATTTTAGAAAGGCGAATACCAACACCGGCAAAATACACACCACCGGTATGCGCAAACGGTGCGTCAGCTAAGGCAATCCCAACGGTTGGTGTAACATATTCCCAAAAATTGCAAATACATGGATCGTCATTGATTGCACGCTTTCCGATGGTAGGACTAACCAGAAAGAATGGAAGGAGTGTCGCTGTTGAATCATAGTTGGGGATGACTGCCATGGCACCGACATCAAAACCCGCGTAACCTTCGATTGCGGTACTTCCTGCAGACTCAGTACTCGATGATGTGATTGTGCTGTTTTCTTTGATAAGCGTATCCATAGAAAGATCAGTTTTGAAAGTATCTTTTAACTTTTGAATACTATTATCTAAATCGTCTAGTATGCCGAGATTCGCCTTGAGAGTATTAATTAATTTGTTTTGTTCATCTGACTTATTATCAGTGCTATTCAACGCATCAAATTTCCTTTTAGCATCTTCTTTCCATTCCAAATTGTCAGTACTTATCATTTGTGTTACTTGGTTCGGATCATTAATTGCACTCTTGAGAGTTTCATCAATAATTGTAGTAATTTCATTTTTTTTTGCTTTCTTTTGCCCTATGTTATTAGCAAATTCTTTAATCTTATCTTCACTTTTTAGTAAAATTTTTGGAATGATATCGAGTAGAAGCGTGTCGTTTGGACGTTTTAAATTTTTAAAATCTTTTTTGTTGTTTATTGTAAGATTTTTGATAAAAGCAGCAACGAACTCCTCAGGGGTTCCATCCTTAAAAGTATCAAAAGTCTTAATAGACGCACTTTCGAAGTCCGTAGTTAACGTATCCGTAAGGCGTTTGCTTTCGATAGCATCCAAATTGTGATCGAGATGAATCATGAATGATATTTTTGAACCGGCATCGAAAGGGCCTGCTTTGCAGTACCAACGGTCTCCATCAACAATTACTGTTGTAGTCGTATCTTTGACATTCTTATCAAGAACCACTACAGTAATTTTTAGCTCATTAGTTTTCAGATTATAGGTATCAAGCCCCAATATTATGGTCTTCGGACCTGTTAGTAATAGGACGGAATTAGAAGGGATTCGCGTACATTTCCCGCCAAGCGAAAGTATTTTATCAAACTGAACCACTTCGTCAGCGAAACATGGATGGATTGCGGTACAAATCAGCGGTAATGCGATTATTGAAAGCAATAGCGATGAAAACAAAGCAGGAAGCGGACGAAGATATAGTTGCATGTTCACTCCGGATTGGTTAGATGAGTAAAAGCATTGTCCTTTAGTAGCGACAGGTTTGCTGTGAACGCATTAGTACGTTGAATGATCACCGGGCTTCGCGTAATATTATAAAGTGGTTAAAATTATTTTTTGCGTAATTCAATATAACCGGGATTATTTTATCTGTCAAGTAGAAATTCAATAAAAATTTCTTTTTTCGATGCCTATTCTTCATATTACGTGAATAATTGTCGACAAAGCCAAAGTATCAATTGATTTTATAGAAGTTAATATTATTCGATATTTTCCCGCAGAGTTTTACTCCATTTCTATCTGACTCATGTAAAAAAATAAGAAATACAATAAAAACAATTAGTAACAAAAAAAGGCGCGAACACTCGCGCCTTCATCAGCTTATTGTTGTTAAACCGTTACATCAGTTTCTCACGTAACCTGTCAAAGAAACTTTTGCTGATTTCGCCACTTGGCCCGATATCCTCATGGTCGAGATGCTCAATCATCTCACGTTGTTTGCTGTTGAGCTTTTCCGGCACCCATACCGTTATCGCCACTATCTGGTCGCCGCTGCCGTACCCGTTCAAATGCGGAATCCCCGCGTTACGCATCCTCAGTTGTTTACCGCTTTGCGTACCGGTTGGAATCTTGAGTTTCGCTTTTCCTTTCAGCGTCGGAATTTCGACCTCACCACCGAGTGCGGCACGGGGAAACGAAATCACACAATCGTAAAACAAATCATCGCCATGACGGGTAAACACTTTGTGGTCTTTTTCCTGAATAATCACGATGAGGTCACCGCTTGGTGCACCGCGCCGCCCCGCATGCCCCTGTCCGCGCAAGGTGATGTAATTGCTGTCACGAACACCGACCGGGATTTTTACCGCAACGGTAACTTCCCCACGAATGCGTCCCTCACCCGAACACTCCGAACAAGGAGAATCGATGGTGTGGCCAGAACCTTGACACGTCGGACAAATTGCGATAGAGGAAATCTGGCCAAGAATCGTCCGCTGAACTTGCCGTACTTGTCCCCGCCCGTTACAAGTTTTACACGATGTAACTTTTGAACCGGGTTTTGCGCCGCTACCGTGGCAAACGTCGCAACTTTTGAACCGTCGAAGTTTAATTTTTTTCTCGACGCCTGATGCGATTTCTTCCAATTCAAGCGAGACTGTCACCTGCAAATTGGAACCACGGCTTGCCTCCTCGGCATCGACTCCTCCAATGCCAAAACTGGAAGGATCAAACCCACCACCCGTGCTAAAACCGCCACCAAACGCGGAACCGAAAATATCGCGGAAAATTTCGAATGGATCGACACCGGCGCCGCCACCGGGGAACGGTGAGCCCTGACTACCGGGAGACTGATGGCCAAAACGGTCGTACTGCTGACGCTTTGCAGTATCCGATAGAACCGCGTATGCCTCGCCGACTTCTTTGAATTTTTCTTCGGCGGCTTTGTTGCCGGGGTTTTTATCCGGGTGAGTTTCCATTGCAAGCTTGCGATAAGCTTTTTTCAACTCTTCCGGTGTTGCCGAGCGGTCTACGCCGAGTACTTCGTAATAATCTCGTTTGTCCATTATTCATCCACCGGCATCGCCGCGACTAACACTTTTGCCGCATGAAGAAGATGGTCATGAAGTTTCCAACCCGGTTCGATGACAATCGCGATAGTGTGTTCTTCATGTTCCAAAGTAGGCGTACTACCGACCGCTTCGTGCAAATCGGGATCGAACTGCATTCCCGGCTCAGGTGCGATTTTTTCGATGCCAACCGTTTCCAGTGCGCGGGCGATTTTACTCTGCAACATCGTTACCGCTTCGATTACTTTCGCCGATTCGGTGGACGCGCTGAAATGAACGATACGTTCTAAATCGAGTAAAGCGGGAAGAAGATTTTTCGCAAGCGATTCGGGTGCATACTTCCGTTGTTCGGCAAGCTCCTGATGCTTCCTGCGCTGGGCGGTTTGGGTTTCGGCTATCGAACGCAGGGTGTCATTTTTCGCTTCTTGCAGCGCTTTTTCCAATTCGCCGATTTTCGTTTCCAGTTCCGTGATTTGAGTTTTCAACTCTTCCACTTCTTCCGAATGCTCGGACGCTTTGATTTCTACCGACGAATTCGCCTCGTCCGCATTTTCCGTTTTATTCACGGATAATTCAACACCACCTACCGAAACCTTGACGGATTTCGATTCGGGTTTTTTATGTTCAGTTTTAGAAAACATGCTACTCATTTATTTAGACCCTTGTGTGGGTATGTAATTTGGTTAAAATCGATGCCGCAAATCCGGCAAGCGCCATGTGGCGAGGGTAATCCATCCGAGTAGGGCCGATAATGCCGATTGTTCCTGTCAAATCTCCTACGCAATAATTCGCAGTCACGCAGGAAAGTTCCCGGGTGGTAGGGTTACTGGTTTCTTCGCCGATTTTTACGATGACGGAACTTTCGTCGTGTTCGAGTAGGTGGAGCAGAATGTCGCTTCCTTCGAGCAATTCGATAACCGCTTTCATTTTGTCCGGGTTGCGAAATTCCGGTTGTGCGAGCGCGTTTCCGGTTCCGGCAATCGACGGTGTCGATTCCGCCGGTCACGGTGATGGTATCGAAGTTGCCC
>CAZPUW010000289.1:0-4280 GCA_964589795.1 uncultured bacterium | reverse complement strand
ACTGTCGCGATTCACGCCACTGAGGTCAACTACCAAGACAACTTCGTCGGGTGTATCGAACAAATCAGCGGCGGGTTTCCACCCGGCTTGGCCGGGCAAGGATAGCTTGCGGTTGAAGTAATTACTGAAAATGAAGTCCAATTCGTCCCGATTATCGGTCGGACTGCACTCCAAGAGTCTGGATTCCCCCATTTTACCCTCTCTTTGACATTGGGGTTTCTTTCGATTATCTTTTTGGTTCTATAAGAAATGAACAGTGAAAAGGAAAAAGAACCAATGAGCTTTCAATGCGACATCTGCGGTAAGGGTTCCATCAAGGGGCACAACAAGTCACATTCCCATATTCTGACTATTCGCCGCTGGAAACCGAATCTACAAAAGGTACATGCCCAAACACCGCAGGGTACTAAGGTACTACGCGTTTGCACGTCATGCATCCAAGCGGGTAAAGTGGTTAAAGCCGCTTAGCAAAACCTCACGGACCGGGATTATTCAATCCGGGTCGCAATTCCTTCCAACGGAACTTTCTGTTTGACCGCCGCCACTTGGGCGGCGGCTTCTTTTTGGGTAAGAAACCGCCCGCAGATTACACGATACAATTTCTTCGTCTCGGTTTGCCATTCGAGTATCTCGACGGAATAACCAGCATCCTGAATTTGCCCCGCGATTCTATCCGCGGTTGACTTCACCGCAAATACCCCGAATTGAGCGACATACTTAGCATCGGGATTATTCTTCGTTTTCGCCGGCCGGGAACGACGATTAACTGCGACAGAAGTATCTTGTTTTATCGTCGCTACCGCCGGTTCGGGTTCATTTCCCGATTTGGTTTCCACCGCCGCGAGTGCCACTTGTGTCGTGCATTGAAAAGGCATTTCCGTGACAGCGGTTTTGGGTAGATGGAGCGAAGACGGCGGCGAATCAGGTATTGCACGAACGACATGGCTGTTGGGTTCTTCTGTCGTATCAGGCGGTTCGTCGGAAGATTCGACCGGCTTTACCTGAGAAATGGAGGCGGTAAACTCAACTAATTGTTGCAAGCGCAGTTTGGCGATGCTCTTCGCCGTTCCTTCGTTGTCCGATGAAATAGTTTTATGGTATAGCGGTACGGCTTGGTTGGAATCGACTGCTAACAACGCGTTCAGGAGTAGCGACCACTCGGGTGTCAATTTACCGGTATCGCGAAGATGTTGGAGTGATTTCCACTCAGCGTATGAGTAGAGTTTTGACCACTCCTGTGGCGTAGAAAAAGTAATGGTGGTAGCGCAGATACATAGAATGGCTACCCAAATAAATCGGGTCATGGTAGTACACTTGTGTTAGGCCGTAGGTTTTACGACCGGAATGTTTCCCACGCACCGCACGAAGGACAGAACCACCTCATGTTATCCGCGCTATATCCGCATGCAGAACAAGTAAATACACTGCTGGGGGGAGCCAACCGCCGCATCGCATCCATACCAAGTTTCGCTAATTCGTCAATGCGATTCAATCGTGTCAGGTTCCTCGCCAGTTCATACTGCAAAACCTCGTTACCGGGATTTGCTTCGAGACCTTCCTGTAAAATCTTTAATGCGTTTTCGGTCTCACCTTTACGCGTCGCAATTGTCGCCAGCGCTACGTAACCGCGAACGATGTGGTGATGCTTCTTCAGCAGGTTCCGGTAAAAACCTTCGACTTCATCGAAACGTCCCTGTTCGAATAATATCGCTTCGAACAAAGGAAATGCCACATCCGCGGCATCGGGAGCGTTCTCGACCAACTGATCGATTTCATGCAAGGCATCTTTGATTCGTTTTTCGCGACGATACGATTCGGCTAATCCGACATACGCACCGGGGAACATCGAATCATAATTTATCGCTTCGCGATACCGCAACCGACCGTCTTTCATTTTTCCCGCGGCACTCAACCGGTCCCCTTCAAGGGTATATACAATCGCCATCCGGCGGGCGCTGGGTGCTTCCTTACGCACGGAAGAAAGCTTCTTACTGGTTTCGATGTATGCAGCCCAATCTCCTTTGGTGGCAAGATGCGGCAGGCTATGACCTAATGCCCATGCATTCGCTTTATCGATGGCGAGCAATTGATCGAGATGGGTCAGGGCTTTGTCGGGGATACTGGCGGCTTCGAAGTCTTCTGTGAGCGCTTTGTGGACACCGATGCGTTCGAGCACAGTTAGTTGTTCCCGGATACCGAGTTCGAGATGCACTTTCAATGCGCGCTCGATGTCGCCTTGCTTGCGGTATACTTCACCGAGTCGCACCCGGGCAAAGATATTATCCGGGTCTTCCTTCGCCGCTTGGAGGAGCGCTTTTAACGCCGCAGGCAATTCGCCTTCCAACAGCAAGTGCTGTCCCAATTCGAATGGGCTTAAATCGGGTTTTCGAAAGGGGCGTCGCGCGGAAGTCTGGTAGTAGAAATAGCCACCAATCAAAAACAGGAATACCAGAAGTATGAGTAAAAGTAGTTCGGTCACAGAAGACCTCGGTCGTTAATTATCATTGAAAAAGTTGGATATAATTTCCCGTTGCATAATCAAGTTCTCAAAAATTTTATGCGCCCCACCCCTCAGTTTCGTCATCCTGCCGCGGGTGGTGTGTCTCCGCGATTGGCGTCATTGTCAAGGGGGGACGGTTCCGCAGGAGACTATCAACTTCTTTGTCAAGATGGAGATTGCGCAATCGATTTAATTCTTCTTTCAGACGGTTGCATTCACGGCGCAAGCGCGATAATTCTCCGCGCAATTTCAGTTGAGTGGCGATGGTCAGCATGAAATACAACACCATTCCGCACACGAAGGCAAGGAACAAGGCAAGGAATAACGGCGCTTCCGGGGAAGTGTAGGTGCCGAGCTTCACTTGAACCATCTGGCTTTGATTTTGCAATGCAAAACCAACGACTGCTACCACCACGATGGTTACCAATATCCAACGGATGATCGCCATACAGTACCTCAGATTGATGGCGCAGACGAATGCCTGCGTTTCTATTCGTTCGAATTATGCCGCTAATTGAGCGGAAATTGTCTCGCCGACAAGCGTCATCGCCCGGCGTCCGGTTAGCTTAACGGCAATCAAATCGCCAGGAAGTTCACCATTACCAGTAACGACTACCGGACGATTTTGCGGTGTTCGTCCAATCCATTCTTCCCGCCGTTTCGGTGACGGCCCCTCGATTAATATTTCGGTTTCGGTTCCAACCCATTCCGCGACGACGTCACTCTCGATAGTTCGTTGTAAATCGATTAGCGTTTGTAAACGTTCCTGTTTTTCACCTTCGGTTACGTCATCCGCCCATGATGCCGCTTTCGTGTACGGTCGTTGGGAATACTTGAACATGAACGCACCGGAATAGCGCACCTGCCGGATAACATCGAGCGTATCGAGAAATTGTTCGGCTGTTTCACCGGGGAAGCCGACAATGATATCCGTAGTAAACGCAATGTCGGGAATAATCGAACGAATATGGTAAACCAAATGGAGATATTCTTCTTTGGTGTAACCGCGGTTCATCCGTTCGAGTACGTGGCTGTTGCCGGATTGCAATGGTAGATGGATATGCGGTACTAATACGGTTGGGTTTGCCGCCATCGCATACAGCAACGGATCAGGAAAATCTTTCGGATGCGGGGAGGTGAAACGCACACGCTTAACGCCATGTACTTTCCCTACAGCGGTCAATAATTCCGCGAATCGTTCGTTGGTGTCTTCGTCGCGCCATGAATTTACATTCTGACCAAGTAAAGTAATTTCGACATATCCTTTTTCTGCGGCGTCTTCCACTTCGCGCACGATACTGGCAAGCTTGCGGGAACGCTCGCGTCCGCGGGTATGGGGAACAATACAGAAAGTGCAGAAGTTATCGCATCCGCGCATAATCGAGACCCACGCGTTGATGCCTTCTCCGCGTACGGGAAATATTTCTTCGTAGTTTTCGAACCGGTCACGCCGGACGATGACTGCTGGTTCGTGTTGCGGTTTATGTAAATCGGAAATGATTTTCGGTAAGTCACGGTATGCATCGGGACCCACGACAAGGTCGACCCATGGCCGTTGTTGGACAAGTTTTTCTTTGAGATTTTGGGCCATACAACCAATAACACCGAGCACCGTACCCGGGCGGTTCTCTTTGTACTTGCGGTATTGTGCCAAAATGCCGAGGATACGGTCTTCGGCACCTTCCCGCACAGCACACGTATTCAGCAAGATAACATCCGCTTCGGAATGGGTTTCGGTGGGTTCGTACCCCTCGGGCATCATTACCCCCGCAACCAACTC
>CAZPUW010000288.1:0-4287 GCA_964589795.1 uncultured bacterium | reverse complement strand
ATATACTTGTTAATATTACATATCTGCATCTTGGCTTTTTTCGACATATTCTACGAAGACAAAATTTATATGCGACTGAATCGTCGAGTGATTGCGTGTCATCGGCTGAAGTGATGTATTCCTGTAAGTGCAGTGTTTATTGGGTGTTCTAAACAAAACAAACCCGCCATTTTGATTTGGACGGGTTGGATGTTGAAAAAATTTAGTGCCGGAAGGGGGACTTGAACCCCCACTCTCCGAAGAGAACTAGTCCCTGAAACTAGCGCGTCTGCCAATTCCACCATTCCGGCAAGCGCGAAAAATATACATCGCACCCGCGAATAAAGCAAATACAGCACCTTTGCGCATTGTTGTCAATGAAGTTGTTCTTGGGCTACCTTATTGTATGAACATTTTGGTCGCAACTTTTTCGTTCCCACCGGAAATCGGTGGGATTGCTGCATACACGTTTGAGATCTGCCGTGGTCTGTTGCGGCAGAAGTATGATATTACCCTTTGGACAAAATCTTCCGTTATAAAAAAAGGGGCAATTCCTCCCGGTTTCGATATTATCACCGTCGAAGAATCACAATTCACAACCGGTTGGTTGCGCCGCCACCGGAGTGAGTTGGCGTGGCAGGAAGTTCTAAAAAATAGCAAACCCGACTTGGTGCTCATTCCGAAAGCCGATGTGTTTTCCCGTGAACCGGCATATTGGGCGAACCAAAGTGGTATTCCATTTACTGCAATTCTTCACGGAAACGAAACACTTGTTAAGAATGACCCGTTATTGAAAGCGAAACGGGTCATTACTGTTTCCAATGCAGTAAAACAACGCCTACCTGAACCGTTACGTGAAAATGCTATCGTTATCGCCAATGGCGTCGATACCGTTCGTTTCAGTGCTGGTAAACCCGATTTGGAATCTCTTCACAAGTTAGAACTCGATACCGCACCCCCCGGAATATTGAATGTAGGCAGCTGGCGACCGCATAAAGGTCAAGCACTTTTATTGGAAACCATGGCGCATCTTCCCCGTCCACCGGAAGGCCCTGAATTATGGTTGGTTGGAAGCGGGCCGGATGAACGCAAACTGCGCCAACTGGCTGATAAATACCATGTGTTTGATCGGATACGATGGTTAGGGCCGGTGAATGATGAAGAATTAATCTCCGTTTACCGGAAAGCAGGATTTGTTGTATTGGCTTCACACGGTACGGTATTCGGTGAACTGGAAGGGTTCGGCTTACCGGTATTGGAAGCTGCGGCTTGTGGTAAACCGGCAATCGTGACCAACAGCGGTGGCTTACCGGAAGCAGTTGTCGATGGTACGACCGGATTTGTTGTGAACGATCCTACCCCACTTTCCTTTGCGAATGCGATTCAAACGTTATGGAATGACAATACCCTGCGTGAAAAAATGGGTGCGGCGGCTTGTGAACGCGCAGTGCGCGATTTTACGTGGGAAGCAATCCTGCAAAAGTTGGGACGTGAAATCCGAAAACTCATCCATGAAAACCAAATGCTTACTGGAATCGAAAATGACGAGTAAAGCCGACACCAAAGCGCGTTTCCCCGTACTTATCTCTGGCTCTATCGACTTGCAATCGGTTTGTCCGGTTATTGAATACCGTAGTTTTGAGACTCCGTACGGCATCGCCGAGGGTTACCTGTCCGAAGAGTGTTTTGTGATTTTGCGGCACGGCAAAGAGAATAAAACCGCACCACACCGGATTAACCATCAAGCGAATATCGCTGCCGCGAAACAACTTGGGCCGTTCATTTTCGCATTAGGTTCGGTCGGGTCATTGGATGAAGAGGTAGGGCCCGGTTCGATTGCGATACCCGACGATATTTTTGCCCCATATCTGATTGAAACAATTAGTAATGATGCTGAACGCATCCACGTCGTACCGGAGTTTGATTCAAAATTACGCCGCCATCTGATTTCCGATTTATCATTTGCCGGTATCGGGTTCACCGATGGCGGTACTTATGCTCAGACTCGTGGCCCGCGCTTCGAATCGAAATCGGAAGTGCTATGGCTCTCTGATTACGCCCATTTTGTCGGAATGACCTGCGCGTCCGAACTTACGATTGCGTGTGAACTGCAAGTTCCGTACGCACTGTTGGTGAGTGTCGATAATTGGGGAAATGGCCTCGGCCCGAAATCATTGACAATGGATGAATATTTACTTGGAGTCGAAGCAAATCACGAGATGGTTTGTTCGACGCTGGGATTTTTACTTCCCTCACTCAAACGGCTTGCTGAAGCGGGTTTCGGCAGCCACTCATAAGCGACAATCCATAGCGGTAAAAATAACCAAATCGCAATCCATCCCAATCCGTTCAATATGGCAATTGCCGGGCCGGAATCTTTACTCATAAATGTCGTCAAAGCATCCATCTGTGCGACCGGATCGTCGAACGGATTCATCGTTATAGAGGGAAGTTTAATAAAATGGCTGGCAACAATTCCTCCCGCAACTGTCAGGATGAAGGCACAAACTTGTTCGAGCGCAGTTACCCGCCAGAGTATTTGCAACGCCGGGCGGGGAAACTTTCTGGTGAATTTCAATCGTTCGCGGATGGAACAATCTCCCGACAACGATGCGACTGCTATCCACCGTAGCCGGGGATAAATCACGCCGATAAGCATCATGAATATCATTCCGAACATGATAAAGACAAGCATGAGCAGCATAATCCGTACTGCTTCCGGCATTACCTGTGCATACTGGACGAATCCCGCCAATACGACCAATCCAAATCCAAGTACGCTTAGTGTGACCGACATCCCAATCAACAAATCCAACACTGCGGGGATAAAGATTCCCATCATTGCATCGGAAATTGGAAGCGCCCGTTTCGAGTCGCGATGAATTCGAATCAGCCAGAACGTCGCCGGCCCCAGTGTAAATGCCGCGACCGCCACTCCGATTAGCGCCAGCCAGATAGCATGGACAAACCATAGCCAAACGAAGTGGCTTGGTTCAGTAAGTAATAGTGTAAAATTGGGAGTGGGGAGCATACCCATTCCAATCCAACCGGGAACTGACAGCAAGCAAAATAAAACAATCGGTAGCCAACCGCGGCAGAGCAGTTTCCATGCTTGAGGATAGAGGGTGGTAAATGATTCGGTAGATAATGGCATAAGCGACTTAGAATGGGTAGGGGATGCACTCATAAGTAACGAATGGAATCGTCATCACAAGTTCACCGCGTTCCTGAGAAATTACATTCAACCGTTGTTCGATTTCATCGAATATTTTCGTTTGCTGGGCTTCCGGTAGAATTTTGCGCCATGGTTCCATAAACGCAACTTGAATAAAGAAATGAGCGAACATGGCACTACCGCTTGCATACCGGAACTTGAATGACCCTTTAATTTTTTGTTGCTCGTTCCAACCCGCTTCTTCTATCAATAAATCAACGACACGTATCGGCTTGCGTTTGTCGTGTATGTGTTGTTCAAGCGCTCTTAATTCGCTGGCCATTTTATTTTGAGTCAGAACGTGACGAAAAACCGAATAAAATTCAACCAACGATTCTTCAGTGTTCATCGTGAAAACAAATTGTGCATTTTTCTTTGCAACCCTGCGGCATTCCTGCATCGACTTCAGCATATCCTGTACGTTATTCAATCCATTGTTCGAGACAATTAAATCGAAATGATTCTCAGGAAATGGAATCGCTTCCGCTGTCCCAGCGACCGTGTGGTAGTTTTGTAATCCCGCGATCTCCGCTTTCCACTTTGCCCGCGCGACCGCCGCTTCCCATGGGTCGAGTGCAAATACTTCCGTGCCGGGTCCGAACCGCATCGCCAGTTCGATGGAAGGAAATCCAAGCCCGCTACCGACATCGAGAATGGTTTTCACATCACGCATACGGATGGTATCGAGCAGTTGCAACCCGAATGGTGCATCCCAGAGGGATAACTCATCCAGTACTGAAATGTTCTCGAATTTTGTCAAATCAAATGACACCGCTCAGGTACCCGCTTTTTCGGTTTCGGCTTCAAGTTCAATCGTTTGCTCGGCCCACTCATCGCGGCCACGCGCAAACGCCACCGCGGTAGAGGCAATGTAGATTAAACCAACGATGTCGATAAGAAAATTCGGTATCAGATTCACGTATTGTGAGTTTTTCAAGGCAACTGACAATGGCAAAGTAATAATGATGGAAACAAGCAAAGCGAGTATTCTAATCGCCATTAACGCTAAAAACCGCCGCCAAAGCCACTTTGGCATTGCCCACCATTCGTGCAGTAATACCGAAAACGGTTCGTCGGTGATTCCCAATCCGGCG
>CAZPUW010000287.1:0-4302 GCA_964589795.1 uncultured bacterium | reverse complement strand
CAAGCGGGAAGTTATTGTGAGTACCTCGGGCGGGTCGATTTACAGGTCGATACCGCAACCCACCACGTAATAAGCACCAAAGCAAGAGTGCAGGAACTCGGCCCCTCCTTCGGAACAACATCCGATGCAAGGATGGCGGATGTTGTCGCATCCCAGGAATCAAAAATCAGTAAAGCCCTCGACGAGGAAGTTGGTACGTTGAAGTCCGATTTCCAACGCGCATTCAGTGCGGAATCGAATGTCGGCGATTGGGTATGTGAAACCCTGCGCAAAAAGATGTCCACCGATATCGGTCTCTATAATTCCGGTGGTATCCGTGTAGATATTCTCGCCGGTAAAGTCCGCAAACGCGACCTGTGGGCAATGGAGCCGTTTGGGAACGGTATCTCGAAAGTAACCGTTCATGGTAAGGATTTGTTGCGGATGCTTCAGTATCGTTTGAACCAAAAGGGAGATTTCATTCAGACGGCTGGTTTGGCGGTATGGAGCAAATGGAACAAAATCATCTCGGTAGAAGTGAATGGAAAGAAACTGGAACCCGAAACCGCTTACACAATCGCGACCAACAGCTATGTCGTAGCGCAGTGGGATAAGTATTTTGGCTACACGCTCGAACCATCGCAAATCGTCGATTTGGGCACTCCTACCCGCGATGCGCTTATCGAAGAATTTCAGGAAGAAAAAACCGTCGATGCCAAAGTTGGAAATTGGTGGCATTTTGAAAAATGAGGCAATCACAAGCACTGTAACACGAATATCGCTATTCGTGTTACTTCTTGTTTGCGCTACGGGTTCTTTTGCATCCGGTGTTCCTGATTCACTTACCCATTCCGATTCTCTGATTGTAACGAAACCCGAGATTGTAAGTAACTCGAAAAATTGGTCGAAGTATTGCGATGATCGCAAAGGCATGCCGATTACCACCATCGTTCTCCATGCTAGCTTCGATCCGAAGCACCCGGAAGACCTGACTTACCGCCGTTTGCACAAAATTTGGGACAGGTATCACGCTTCCGCAAATTTTGTTATTGAACCCGACGGGTGTATCATCGAAATGGTTCCGGTCACCGAAGCCGCACGCCATGCGTTATATTCTAAACCGAACCACAATCCATTTTCTATCGGAATCGAATTATTGCATGTTTGGAATGGTGAGGGGAGCGAGCGGATACCTTACTCAATAAGACAACTTGAGTCATGCCGAACTTTGGTAAAATGGTTGCGTACGCAATTTGCAATAACGACTGTTACAAGCCATCGTGCGATATCCACCAATGGTAAAAAAGACCCGAATATGACTCCCGATGAGTGGAAAATTGCCGCGGACAATACAACCTTTCCCGATCCATGGCCGCGCACTGAGTCAAGCTGGGAACCCGATCCCAAAGATCGGTAACACACAACACCTCATCCCGGAACAAACTACACTTGAAGAAACTCATCCAAAAAATTCGCGAGATGTCACGCAAATCATTGATGCGGAACATCCTTTGGCTTTATGGTGTCCATTTCGTGAATTATCTCGTCCCTTTCATTACCGTTCCCTATTTGACGCGCGTCCTCGGTTTGGGTGGCTGGGGCTTGTTTGCTTTGATTCAAAGTTTCGCGATGTACCTCATGACCATTGTCGAGTACAATTTTATTTACTCCGGTACCCGCGACATCGCCGTCGCACGAAGCGATTTTACCCGCCGAAGCGAAATTCTTTCTGGTGTGATTGGTGCGAAAATCCTTCTGAGTGGGATAGTGGTAATTGCTTCTCTCATCGCAGTATACACTGTTTCTTCACTAAGCACACACCCGCTGGAATTTTGGTTGGGAATTGTGTGGGCAATAACTCTCGGCTTCAACTTTCTCTGGTATTTTCAGGGTCTCGAAAAGATGCAAGTTGCCGCTGCGCTCGATGTGTCGGCGAAAATACTTGCTACCGTTGGCGTATTCATTTTTGTGAAAAGTTCCAATGATGTCGGTACAATCTTTTTCATTTACACCTTCGCCAACATTCTCTCGATAATTTTATCGCTGACATTGGCATACCGCGAAGTACCGTTCGTTAAACTTCGATGGAAGTTAACACGCGAAGCGATGCAATCCGGTTCATCCATATTTGTCGCGCGAATGTTTTCGACTGTCTATTATACCGCCAATGTCTTTATTGTCGGAATTTTCGCACAATCGCAAACGGCGGGTATCTTTGCTGGAGCGGACAAATTAAGCAAAGGGTTCGCAGCGCTGACAGGCCCGATTACATCCGCCCTGTTTCCTCGGTTGAGTCACTTATTTCAGAGTGATCACGAGAAAGCCCGCAAACTATTTCATCAAAGTTCCGCGCTCATGTTCGCGATTGGTGTTGTGTTAGGCGGATTGATTTATTGGATTGCACCTATCTACGCGAAATATTACCTCGGCCCCGGTTACGAGGAGACGATTGGCGTGATTCGTTGGCTTGCTCCATATTCACTCTTAGTAGCATTGAATAATCTCATTGTCGTGCAATGGATGTTCCCGCTCGGCCTCGACAAAGTGTATAGTTACATCACCGGACTTACAGTCGTCGTCCATATCGCTCTCGCTTGGTGGTTTATCACTTTGTATGGTGCGATTGGTATGGCGTGGGCAATACTCCTAACTCAGGGATTTGAAGTGCTTCTGAACAATGTCGTGCTGTGGGTTCGCCGTGTTCATCCGTGGCAACATACCGTCATTACTGCACCATGAAAAACACTTTCCCTTTTTCTGAACTCGAAGATCGTTTCGCGGCTCCCGCTCCGAATCGATTTACCGAAGTGCTTTCGAAAAAACAAGCGAGCGGTGACAAGATTGTCGATTTAGTAAATCCGAATTGGTATGAAAACGGTTTTGCTTTTCCCGATGAGTTGGTTGATGAAGCATACCGGTATGCGCTGACACAAACCCGCTCCTATCGGCCCGATTCGCGCGGAAATATCGCACTGCGCGAAGGAATTGCGGAATGGTACGGGCGCCGTGATGAATCGGTTCATCCCGATTCTATCATCATTACACCCGGAAGTAGTTTCGCATACCTCGCACTCTTTCGGCTATTGGGAACGAATGCGGAAGCGATTTGTCCACGGCCAAGTTATCCGTTATTCGAAGATATTGCCACCATTGCCGGTTGGCGAGTAACTGAATACCCTCTTGATTCAATGAACGGTTGGCGAATTGATGCCGAGCGGTTGGCCAACCGTATTTCGAAAGACACTCACGTAATCTGTATTATTTCTCCGCATAATCCAACCGGAGCAATTGTATCCCATTCCGAATTGAAAGCGATTGGTGAAGTTGCGACCCGATTGCGCATCCCGATTCTGTTTGATGAAGTTTTTTGTGAATTCAGGTTTCGCACCGACGACAGTGGCGCTCTACTTCCTTTTC
The DNA here is from genome assembly GCA_964589795.1 of uncultured bacterium. Taxonomy (GTDB): domain Bacteria; phylum Electryoneota; class JAOADG01; order JAOADG01; family JAOADG01. The sequence continues at coordinate 906 of CAZPUW010000287.1, read as the reverse complement.
CCCGCCCATCCGAAACGGATTTTCCGCTCTTTTTTCTTTTGAATGGATTTTCAAAATTATTTGCACTACCCGGGCATAAAATCGGATGGATTATTGCGCGTGGTTCCGATAAAGACGCCTGCGCTGCTTCATTACGAACGCTCGACCATATCCTTGATACATTTCTTCCGGTAAATGAAGTGGCGCAAGCAGCCGCGGCGTACATTCTGAAAAATGAAAATGGGAATTTTGCCGACGAAACTACTCGTGAATTATGGGAGCGGTTGTCGCGAAATCGTAGTATTATTGCGCGGATTGCATCAGACACCGGTAACCAAGTTCATCTACCCGATGGTGGTGTCTATTGTATCATCTCCCTGCAGGATGGAATCAGTGCGGAGCAGGTTGCTATCGACATAATAGAAAAAACCGGGATTGTAGTACATCCCGGTTATTTCTACGACCTGCCTAATGAAGCGCTTGTCTTCACTTTTCTCGTGGATGAGAATGTTTTGGAAGAGTGTCTTCCCGTTCTATTCGACTTCCTGAATAAATATGCTACTCGTGAAGTGTAACACTTAATTGTGATGGTTTCTTAGTACGGTGTTCCCGGACCGATGCCCGGTGCATTACCACGAATCCAATTGTTGATACGAAGCCGATCGAACTGTGAAAGCGAAATTCCCAATTTATTTTTAGGCGGCATCGCTTCTTTCAGAACAACCATTTTGTAAATTTTCCAAATGTTGTCTCTGACAACAAGGTTGCTCATAAAATTTAAGTCGCCCGATGTTTTCGATAATCCGTGACACTCATAGCAACTATTGACAAAAATGGTTTTGATTTCTTTATCCCAAGTGAGTTCAGTCGGCTGATAACTTGGTTTTGCGGTGCAACCCATCAACGACAGAAGGATTGCGCACGCCA
>CAZPUW010000286.1:0-4314 GCA_964589795.1 uncultured bacterium | reverse complement strand
TAACCAAAAAAACAAATTAACCGGCACCCATACTACTTCGTTGGATGAAATCGAGAAAAGTCACATCTTAACCGTACTGGCAGAGAATAACTATAATCGTACCCGAACTGCTGCGGCATTAAGCATATCGATACGCACACTTCGGAATAAATTGAGCGAATATCGGAAAGAGGGTACCAAAGTAGATTTGAAATAACCTGTATCCGGCAATGCCGAAAGTTTAAAAATTTTTGGATGACGGTACGAATTGAGAAATAATACCTTATCTTTACACTAATTCGATTGAGAGATACTGCATATTGGATGAAAGCGATTTTGGATATAAATAATTTTCGCATGCGATGTATTGGCATTTATACACGGCAATCGGACTTAAGAACAACGGTAACAACTCGTGCAAGAAAGGCAGAAGATGAGCGATCCGACAAAATTGAGATACAGCGATTGGCCCCCGGGCGAAGCACTCGGATTGCGCCGCCTCGCGCACGATTTGATGACGCCAATAACCGTTTTGATGGGAAACCTGCAACTGTTTATGATGCGGAAAGACCTTCCGACACCGGTTTCCGCTAAAGTAGAGGATTTATACAAACAGACTCAAAACCTGATGCGGATGATTCAGGAAGCCCAAAAACATGCTTATGACACCGCATGGACTGGTGAAAGCGGGCCTATTTGGGAACGTTGGGTGGAAGGGAATGAAGTCGCAAGCAGTTCCTTAACCCGCAACGGTGCATCGATTATTATTACCGATCCCAAATGTAGTGCCGTGTGGGTTGGCGAACCGGAAGCATGGAGCGAGTGGTTTGGTTCGTTCTTTGCCATGATTTCAAATAAGTTGGAACGGAGTGGAAAAATCGAATTATCGTCTCATGGCAACGGTTGGAGCGTCAAAGCATCACCTGTAAACAGCGAGACTGAAAACTTTACCGAATGGAAGGAATTGTTGACGGGCGAATCAGAAGCACCGCATTTGACTGGTTATCGCCGGTATCGGGAATTGTTGTTCCTGAACGAATGCACACCCGTTGCTGTTTTAAAAGATAAAGTGCTTACAATGGAATTTGTGAAAAAGGGGGAGTAGGTAAACCATTTTCGGTTAGAGGTTTGGGGATACGTAAAATGAAAATAACGGTCGACAAACAGGAATATGCGCTGGATTACAATCCAGCGTTTTCTGTAAAACAGATTATTGAGTTGGTGACTCAGGCACACGCCGGAGTGCCAAATCGGATAACACGTATCGTCCTCGATGGCGAAGACATTACTATTCACTTAAACCATGGAGTCCTTTCTCACCCTTCGACCGAATTTATTTCACTCGAGTTTTATACCGCTGATCCAATTGACCTTGCCGTAGATATTATTACTCCCTTACAATTATTTTTAATACAAATGAAAACCGAAATTGAATCGGCGACCGAATGGTCTCGAAACCAGCGTATTCATGAAGCATATGGCTCAATGAATAGAATTGACGAAGGTTTGATACTAATCGCGGGCAAAGTGGAAGAAGTACGCAAATTGCTATCACTCGATTTTGGTGTAATGGTGCATAACGGAAAACCGGTACTTGATTACTATACCCGTTTGACAGAGGCCGTAACAGAAATTGAGAATGCGATGGAAGAGACAGATGGACTCTTAGTCGCGGATTTTCTTGAATTGGAAATAAAGGTGCATCTACTTGACTGGATGGCTATCCTTGAAGAAGTAGAAAAGAAAATTGAAAAGAGACAATTTCCGGAGACTGCAAAAAGAAAGTGAATCTAAACCAGCGGCTTCTTCACGACATAATCGTGAAACCGTTTCCATTCTTGCAATTTATCTGCATAGGACATTCCAACACCATTCCGCGAACCCGCACGACCACTACTCGATGGCAATACCCAAAGTCGAGTTGATGATTTTTCCAACAATCCCCAATCACCAAACTCATTTCTTAATTTGTCATTCTTCAATGCCCGACCCACACCGAGACCATTCGCGGCAAGCCACTTTGGTTGTAACTCCTGCACAAGTTTAAGGATATGATTTTTTCCTTCGGCAAATTCATTTCTCGATAATTCCGAACCACTGACGGTGGGGCGGGTCGATAAATCGATCATTCCTAAACTATAGTTGCAGACCAAGCGAAAGTCTTTTGATTCAAGTAGTTGGTCGATAAAATTCGCCTCATAGAGTAGCTTCCAAAACCGGTTGGTGGGGTGGGCGTAATAACTTTGTGTTTCGAACGAACGGATGCCGGGATTGTATCCGACGAACCAAATCAGTTGATTTGGTGCGATAAACGGAGCCCATCTTGGCTTCGGTGGTGAAGAGGAAGAATTGCGATTCATTCGATTCAATTTCATTTCCGCACCTTTTTGACTTGAATTTAATTAAAAACCTAATTATCCTGTAATGTAGTATAGTTCGTGGCTTCGTGCCGATTTGATGTGATAGGAGGTTGTATGAAACGAATAGCAGTATTTTCAATCGTCTTGTTATTGGCAGGTCTTAGTTTCGCGCAAACGACGATTAGTGGACGGGCATTAGCATTGTTGCGAGTTCCTCGACCGTTGGTTGGGGTTACTGTCTCGTTGTATTCGCCTATAGCGATGCGCCCGGGTCCGGTTCAAACAGCCGTTACTGGTAATTTGGGCGGTTTTCGGTTTACAAATGTGGAACCCGGTGTTTATTCTCTCGTAGCCACCGCGCGCGGATTTCATCAACCCCGTTCTGTTCAAGTAACAATTCCGAGGGCAAATCCTACTTCGCGAGTTATCGCGGATGTATACTTGGTCCCCGACCGGGTAGAACCTGCCACTTTAGCTAACGCAGCACCAAGAGCCGAGTAAGTTATTCAATTTATAAATAGGGGCAGTTTTCACTGCCCCTTTTTTTTTGAACTCTGACTACAGAACAGTGCTATTTAATGTCGAGTAGTTCAACTTCGAAGACCAGCATCGAGTTCGCCGGAATTAAGCCATCTCCAACATCACGTGTGCCGTATGCCAACTCTGAAGGGATAAAGAGTTTTCGCACTCCACCTTTTTTCATCGATATAACACCTTCGTCCCATCCCTTAATCACTTGCCCAACGCCGATTGTAAAGGAAAATGGTTCGTTCCGGTCTTTGCTGGAATCGAATTTCTTCCCGTCCTTTAACCAACCTATATAGTGCACAACCACAGTTTTACCTTGTTCCGGCATTGCACCGGTTCCGGTTTTGATGTCCTGCCATTTCAAACCGCTTGTTGCAATTAGCATTTCCAAATTCGGTAGTGCATTAGCGGGATTGGTTAATTTTGATTGTCCGTCCATGGTTTTGTTATCTTTCTTAGCGTTGGGGTTTCGGTTGTTGTATCTGTTTCAAGAGCGTTTACGATTGATCGTCGAGTATTGTTATGGTATCGAGGGAAATACTATGTGTACTGCAAAACTCAAGGCGATTGTTACTGTTACCAGTTTGTTCATTGTTCATGGTCTCCTGTTAAATGTTGAGGTTGAAAATACGCATTTTGCATCACAAATTCCAAAATAAAATTCTACGACTCGCTGGATTGGGTTGTTGACAACCTTTTATCTATCCTATCTTACAACGGTTGACTACGGGTTCCTTCCCGTAAAGCACTTTCACCTCAGGACGGCCTTATGAACTCAAATTTGCTACGCTCACGCCTGTTGATTGTATTACTTGCGCTTTCGATTGTTCCCTACGGTTTTTCCAGCCGCAATAACGCTGTCGTTAACCTTGAAACCCGCACCCTGACGATAACTCCCCTCGGAGGGAGCAATTGCCGATTACAATGGACACGGTTACCGGGTGAGGGAGGGTGGCTAATCCAATCCGCTCCCAACCCCTATTGCACGGATATCGAATGGACTACCATTGCCAGCAGTAGGCAATTATTTGCCGACTTTCACAGTTATGACAACCATAAATATTATCGCGTTGTAACTGATCCGACGATTATGTCAACCGATGAAGTAGAGTGGATTCATTTCGACTCTACAATGACTTTGCAGCATTATGCCAATCAGGATAGCGACTCAACTTCGTGGCAAATATTACCTAACGGTGATAATGATAATGCATTACGACTTTACGGCAATACTTGGAAAGTCATGACTGTCACTCCTCAGTTGCGTATTAACCGTGATTTCGCGGTAGGCGTATCGGTAAATCGGGAATCTATTTCGGAATGGCAGGCAATTGGTTTTCAGGACACCAGCGGTCATACTGTCTTCTATACCTTCGGACAAAAAGACCATGTCGCAGATGACTCGTGTTTTAATTCGTGGTCGGAAATGCCTCCATTCGGTTATTGA
>CAZPUW010000285.1:0-4320 GCA_964589795.1 uncultured bacterium | reverse complement strand
GAGTTGCTACGCGAGGACCACTCGTTGCAATAACGCTTCGAGTTGGCCGCGGATTTCGCCATTTGGGAAATTGTTGGTATGCAAATTGACATACATTTGACCGTTAATGATGTCGAGCTCTTCTTGCGAAGTTAAATTCACCCAAGTGTCATACACATAACCACCGCTTATTGGTGGAAATCCATGTACTACGCCTCCCGCTACACCACGCGCCCCTTGATGAATGTGTCCCGCCGTCGGCGTCAGACCGGTATAGACCGCTGCAATCGTCAATGTATGATCGAGGGTATTCAATTCAGCGGTAGCATACGCTGAACCCGTCGTAGTATTCGCCGGTGTTTCCTGCGCACCAACCAAAATTGCGAGCATTCCGATCCGATGCAGGATTGGAGGTACATTCCCGGTAACGATTTGACCGCGAATTTCACCGTCGGTGTTATCGGTCGTTGCAATGTTGACATAAGCGGAATCATTTCCGACGGCGCTGCTTTGTGCCGCCGTCAGTCCCGTCCAAATACCGACTTTTGGGAAGTCCATCGGTAAGGTGTCCATTACCGCTGTTGAATTTTCACCCATCGCGGCGGGGCCTTGAATGAATGCGCCGATTTCCGGTGTTTCCATTCCGATACCCGGTTCGATATAATATTCGAGCGAACTTCGTGTCGCACTATACACGAACCAACCCAATGCATAACCCGGTGAATCACCGCCCGGTACTTCCTGTGCCGCTTCAATGATGGCAACTTTGTTCACGGCTTCGATTTGTCCGCGCAGTTCGCCATTCGGATGATTCGTCGAATGAATATTCAGGTACATGCCACCGGCAATAAGCGAAGCAATCTGTTGTGTTGTCAATCCGGTAAGCAGTGTGTCAACCGATGCCCCCAAATTAAACGGGAAAGTCACGCTGCCCGCGACTCCCCGCGCACCGGTGTGGATATGCACCGAAGTTTCCGTACTCGATAAATTGTAAAATGAAAATTCGCAATCAAGCGTCATCGCCGCATCATCGACGGTAAATTCACCGTATCCGCTTCCGGTTGATGTGTTGGCAGGTGTTTCTTGCGAACCTTGCAGAATACATAATAGATGTGTTTGGGTTGCTTGCGATATTGCTGTTAAAGCCATGATGGCGATAAGCAAAGCGAGAAATCTAATCCGTGTCAAATGATACATTATTCCCCCTTCAGGTACATTATCGAAAGTGATTACTATCTACTTCCGAATGAAAAACATATTGACTAATAACTTCTTATTGAAAATTTTTTGAATTGGCATGTGGTAGAGTGATAATACGCTCGTTATGCGGTTGTGTTTGTAATTTTTGATATACACAGAACTTGTGCGGATTTTTGGTGTGCGGTTTATAACCACTTCTTTTCTTATTTACAATAATATCCAAATGAACCGGTTTCCGGTAGGTATTCATGTATTTTGGCGAAAGCCCCACCTCGCGGTGTATATTAGAACAATTCAATTTTTATTCTTTTTTCACGATTCCTTGTTTGGGAGCGCTATGTTCGATACTACTTCTTTTCCTGCACCAACTTTCTCACCGCAAAAATCGAGTACGGATAATCCGATTGGCAAACACTTTCGTGGTTTGGAAAGTATGATTGGTAATACGCCGCTGCTTGCGATAGACCTTGTCTATCGTGGAGAATCACGCACGCTGTATGCCAAGATGGAAAATTTGAACATGACCGGCAGTATAAAAGACCGGATGGCGTTTTATATTTTGGAGCAGGCGTATCGCGACGGACGAATTAAACCGGGAGATCGGATTGTCGAAGCAACCAGTGGAAATACCGGCATTGCATTTTCCGCTATAGGCAGGGCACTGGGACATCCCGTAACGATTTTTATGCCGGATTGGATGGGCCGTGAGCGGGTCGATTTGATTCGGAGTTTGGGAGCCCAGATTGTCCCGGTATCGCGTGAACAAGGTGGATTTCTTGGCAGCATTCGGATGTCCGAAGAGATGGCGGCGAAGGAACCGAACATATTCCTGCCCCGCCAATTTGCCAATGAAGCGAATGTAAAAGCACATGAAGAACGAACCGGCCCCGAAATTTGGTGGCAACTGCATTATGCCGGTCGTCAACCCGATGCTTTCATCGCCGGTGTCGGTACTGGTGGGACAGTAATGGGAGTCGGAAATTTCCTTCGTTCGATGAAACCGGATGTAAAAATTCATCCGCTCGAACCTGCGGAATCACCCACGCTTTCTACCGGGCATAAAGTCGGACAGCATCGGATACAAGGTATTTCCGATGAATTTATCCCCGAGATCGTGAAACTTGACACGCTCGATAAAGTAGTTGCCGTAAACGACGGCGACTCGATAATAATGGCGCAAAAACTTTCCAGTGAACTTGGTCTCGGTGTCGGTATTTCGAGTGGTGGCAATCTGATTGGCGCATTGAAAATTCAGAACGAAATGGGAAAAGATGCTATTGTTGTTACAGTATTTTCCGACGATAATAAAAAATATTTAAGTACGGATTTAATGCTCGAAGAGCCGGTAAAACCGGGTTATCTTAGCTCTGATGTTAAGTTAACCGGATTTCGTTCACTGAAGCGGGTTTGCAGATTATGTTGCGATATCGAGAATTGTCGCGAACACGAATGTATTATTACGAATTAGTTCTTGTAATTGATTTTAAATTATGAAACAACACAAGAATGCGTATTTAATCTTGACGAAGTATCCCCGTCCGATACCTCCGAATATTTCCGTTTTCAATGGTAAACGGTATATTCAATTCTACAAGTAACTGGAGTGTTTTTGTCTTCTTCTTTTTTGTTTCCAAACGGACGTTTGGTCTCGCTGACACACGGCGAACCGCTTGAGACGTACAAATCTTCCGACGAATCAGAAGAACGCGCTCTCATCGAGCATTTACGTAACGGCACGATTGGCCGTTCCGGTGTGTTCAAATCCCCATTCGGTCAAATGCCGATGCGTTATTTCGATTTTACCGCTTCCGGACAATTTCATTCTGACATTGAAGATGAGCTCAACCAAAACGCGCTCCCCTTCATGGCAAATACCCACAGTGAAACTTCGCATTCAGCGAAGTTGATGAATGAGTATTACCACGGCGCATTTGCCCGCATCGCGCATTATGTTAAAGCCAACGATGACGATATTCTGATACCAGTCGGCTACGGTTCAACCGGTGCAATCAACCGGTTAATCCACATTCTTGGTTTACGGCAGCCGGTGTGGCAGGCAATGCCGAAAACCGAACGAAAACCCCTCGTGATTCGTTCGAAGATGGAACACCATTCTAATGACATCGCGTGGCGTGAGACGATTGCCGATACACTCTTTACTGAATTTACCGCGGAAGGAACGGTAGACCTCGATAACCTTGAATCGCTTCTGAAAACCCATGCCGGTACGCGAAAGATTTACGGCACATTCAGCGCCGCATCCAATGTCACCGGTATCCGTAATGATGTGGATAATATCGCACGGATATTACACAAGTACGGCGTACTTGCATTCTTCGATTACGCCGCCGCCGCACCCCATGCAGAAATTGTGGTGCGAAATTCCGATGATGAAGAATCGAGGAAGGACGCTTTATTTATCTCCACCCACAAAATGATTGGTGGCCCCCGCACTCCCGGATTATTGGTTGCCCACAAATCGCTATTTCAGAATAGCGTGCCGGCGGAACCGGGCGGCGGCACGGTGCTGTACACATCGCCGTGGGATCATCAATACTTGCCGGATATTTTTTCCCGCGAAACCGGCGGTACTCCACCGGTAATGCAATCGATTCAGGCGGGTCTTGTGTTCGATTTGAAACAGCGGATTGGTTGCAAACGTATCGAGCGAATCGAACAGGCGTATCTGAAACGAGCACTTGACCACTGGCGTGATAATCCCAATCTAATGCTACTTGGTAACCTCGATACGCCGCGGCACGCGATGATTTCACTTGTTTTCAAGGGATTGCATCATGAATTTGCCGTGACGCTGTTGAACGATTTATATGGAATACAAGTTCGTGGCGGGTGTATGTGTGCGGGAACGTATGGACATGAGTTGCTTGCCATCGATCAGATGCACAGCGACTTTATTACGAAAACGATTCTCGAGAAGGGGCGCAATGCCGGTAAACCGGGTTGGGTGCGAATTTCGATTGGTGCAACGGTAAGCGAAGAAGAATTTGTGACTCTGCTCGATGCGGTCGATTTTATTTCGCGCGAAGGGAAAAAATACGAATCGAAGTATGAGTACATCGAAGCAAATAATAGTTGGAAGTGGAAAGGATAGGATCTATCAGTTGTTATTAGAGTCTTGTG
>CAZPUW010000284.1:0-4326 GCA_964589795.1 uncultured bacterium | reverse complement strand
AAAGGTAGAGTCGATGCAATTGGTCTGACATCTTTAATCACTTTACAGAATCTCCAACCAGCTGATTATTTTCTCAGCACTTTAGTCAATCCCTGGGGTGGAGTTGAAGCATTACTGACACACGCTATTTCTACATATTTGGATATCCCTACAGCTCATTCTCCTATGATGGAAAACCAAGAGATCATGAATCAAGAGTTAGGTGTCGTCGATCCTCGAAAAGCAGCCGAAGCAATCTCTTTAACGTTTCTTCATTGCATCCTTAAAGGACTGTACAGAAGTCCTAAGATAATAACTGACGAGCTGATGTTCGGGCGTACTGGTGTTCTTAGCGCTTCTGATATCTCATGCCTCGTTATACCGGATGGCTGCCTTGGAATACCAACACTCGCCGCATTATTGCAGGGAATTACAGTTGTCGCCGTTCGAGAAAATCGAAATCTAATGAAGAACGACCTAAAGATGCTGCCTTGGCTACCAGGACAGTTTTATCAAGTTGATAATTATTGGGAGGCAGCAGGTCTTCTTGCAGCTTTGAAAGCAGGAGTTTCTCCCGATTCTGTGCGCAGACCGTTTCCACCGACAAGCATACAAAATCTACGAACGAATTCACATGAGTGACTTACTCTGTTTACGAAAATAAGACGGAACTCGAATGCCATCGTATATCGAATCACTGTTTCACCAAGAATTCAACATTCATGATGCTATCTACAAATGCAAGTTGATACCATCCGCTTCTTTCTTGGATATAACTGGTGAATTGACGTCGCAATGCAGCGGTCAATTCGAAATGAATTACAATTTTGGATCAATCGGTGTTGGTCCTGACTTGTATTGCAACCCCATGTTGTATCCTACTAGTGTTAATGACTACCAAGTAATTGATAAGGATGATATTAAGTTTCAAACAGGATTTTTCGAAAAATACCATGAAGCTGGCATAAGAAGAATTTTTCAAAGTGATCTTGATGTTTATGCAGAGGCACTAATAAAACTTGGTAAAAAAATTACAGCGACTCCTGGCAACTGCACAATCTGCCCATTGCGTGGTGCGATAAAGCCAGTTATATATTTGCAAAAAATGGGCTTGATTGAACTAGACCAGATTCAATTTCTTCCATTTACGAACAATGGTTCGGGTGCGGTTGAACACGCTATTAAAAAAAATCTGTTAGAGATAATTGACAGTCATGCTCCGCATGACGACTTGTTAAAGATAAACCTTATCGATACTGCAATAGGCGGTCATGGAGTAAATAGGTTCGCTCAACTATTTTCTGATGTAAACAAGAAAATCAATTGCATCGTTAATTTATTTATCCTCCATCCAGCTAATGCTGACTTGGAATATATTAGACAAGTTGCTAAATATCGAACGGCAAATACTAATTACAGTTTAACAACACAAGAGGTTAATGATCTAATCGTCGAAGATTGGGATGCAGCCATTGGGCTTGATGTCAAGTTCCGTGGTGCGGACTTTACAATAAAAAGCAGTATTACTCCTGGACGAGTATTTTTAATCGACCGTACGTGTGTCAGTATCATTGAATCGCCAGACATTTCGAACTTTGTTGACTTACTATACGCAAAAACGGCTACAGATGCGTTTCTTACGAGTAACGAATTTAAGTTTAACAAAGTAATATGCAATGAATACATTAGAAAGTAGCTGTACACGAAATGAACCACCGACCTACTCAGTAGTGTACAAATTTAAACACTTACTCTTGATGTACCACTGACATTCTACTCTTTTTGCTCAGATCGGACTCGATCTTCTATGAGAAATTATTTTCTGATTTGAAGATGAGACAAATCATCGACCGCTTAAAACCACTGACCTAATGAATGGTACTCATACGACGATACCTCATCATACAACCACAGAAAGGGATTTTGCGACGGATTTTGCGAATACAAGTCATTGTTATTACACACTCACAACATTCGATGAATCTCTGCTCGATCTTTCACTTCTGAGCCCGTTCGACAAAGCGTCCTCAGTTCCACAGCACTGCCTGCCCCCGCTACACGCTGCACTCACTACACTTGCAATTGACGTTTTCAAGGGTTTACGGGTGCTGTATCGGTTGAGAAGTTCCGGTGTAACTGCCGGAATTTTTCGTATATCAAATTTCAGTACTTTTTCTTCCCGGTCTACAACGATACCGGAAATACATTTCTTCAATATAGTTTTTTTCACGTCATCGGTTGCGTTTGTGATGGCGTTGTCAAAATCTGCAATAAACCGTTTTACCGCTTCGACGTGAAACTCTACCTCAATTTCTAAAGCATCGGTTTTTTGGTCAAGTGCCGATTGCTTTTTCAAAGCTACCGCTTCTGTTTCCAATTGTTCTAACTTTTCCATGAGCGTTTTTATCGCGTTGGTATTAACTCCAAGTGCAATCGCTTCGGCGAGATTCTTGCGCTTCCGGTCGTTTTCTTCCCAAGCTTTCTTGATGCGGTCTTTTATGACTGCGGTTTGCTTAGGGTCAACATCCATCAATTTGGCGAGGTACTCTTCAATCTTTCCCGAGACGAGTGTCTCATTGAGTGTTTCTTTAATCGCTTCGATTGCAAACTCTTCGATAGGTGCACAGTGGAAAGCACAGTAATCGCACGCGCGCTTATTTGCGTAGCCACCGCAAAGATACTTGGTGTACTTGTGCCCTTTCCGCATACTCGACCAACCTTGAAACGCAAAGCCACAACGCGAGCAAGTCATCAATCCCGTGAGCAAGTAAGAGCTTCGTATCGTGTGCTGGTTGTGTTTCGTTCCGCGTTCGCGTTCGGTCGCTTCATTGACTTGTTTCCACGCTTCGTACGAGACGATTTCCGGGTGTGCGTTTTCTTTAATATTCCACTCTTCGGGGGGATTTCGATAGTATGGTCGTTGGATTCCGTGACTTAACGGTTTGCCCTTTTTTTGGGCAATAATCTTACTCATGCTGAGGCGGTTATACGCTCGGGCTCCATAGTAAACCGGATTTTCGAGCATAGTTTTGATGGTGCTACCGCTCCATTTTTGGTCTTTGTTGCGCCACCTGCCGCGTTTCGGGCAAGGGACGCCTTGCAAGTTCAAAACTTCTGCGATTAGTACATAGGCTTTCCCCTCTAAGCGAAGCTTGTAGATTAGTTTTACGATATCTACTTCGTTCGGGTCGCCGAGTTCCCATTTTACTTTTTCCTGTTTATGTACCGACCATTGCGCGTCGTCAAGGTCTCTTTTAGAACCATCCTTTAAATTGACAGCAACGCGCTTGTAACCATAAGGAGCCGTTCCCCCGTTCGAATATTCCTTATTGTTCATTCCGCCTCGTAGGGTCAATTCTGACAGCTTTTTGCTATACTGCGAGGCTTGGATACTTTCGAACGATTTCAACATCGGTGCAAATTCGCTTTTCGGGTCTATCGACGTTATCACAGGAACAACGTCAACTCCCCTCTGCCGGAAATAGAATCTCCAGTACGTACTCTCTTCCGGGTCAATGGGTCTCCCCCATCTGCTCTCGTCGTAACATATCACCGCTTGAAACGGTGGATTTCCTTCTACCGCTTGCCGTAATTGTTGAAATGCGGGGCGTTGGTCGAACGTAGTTCCCGATTTGCCAAAATCGGTAAACCATTCTTGTACATCGTAACCTTTCGTTTCCGCAAAGCTGAGAATCGCCTTTTGTTGTTGTTCGGGGCTGTCATCCTGCTGTTCGGTCGAACATCGAACATAACCTACTGCCGGTATTTGCTTACTCATGGGATTCTCCTGTTTGTTCGTCAATGAGTTTTTGAAAGTTCTCAGTGACATACTTGCTAAGTTCCTGTTTGCGCCTAATTGCGTCTTTCACTCGCTCGGCATATTCGCTGTTGTTCTCAGTGAATTTTTGAAAGTCCATACTGACACTCATGCTCAGTTGGTATCTATGCCTCATCTCATCGGTTACCCGTATCGAGGTTCCTTTTGCGTCTGTCAGCGGATTATAAACCGGTAAAGCGGTGCTCATCGCTTCGATGGCTACTGCCTGCATTTCCTGATAAATGAGCGAGGCAATGCACCTTGCCAGCGTATCAATATCGCTCTGCTGCATCTCTTCCGAGTGTGCAACTTCATACCGATACTCGTCGGTTTCGCTTTTCCGCTTCCGTCGTTTGCTTCGGTCGTTTTGGTTTGGTTTTGTATCGTCCATGACTACCAATATAACCACGTCTAACGACGCCGAAAGATGGAAAGTCACCGTTAAAAAAGATGCCCGCTAACCGCACACTAACGCGCACGGGTGGCTGTCAAGGGCTTTGTGCGTTGGTTATCCGAGCGGTGGGCTCGCG
>CAZPUW010000283.1:0-4352 GCA_964589795.1 uncultured bacterium | reverse complement strand
GACATAAACACGGGGGTCGAATTTATCGCCGTACTTAATCGAATCTTGTTCGTAGTAAGAGGCATCGACACCAACGGTAATGCGATGACCGTGTTTCCAACTGGTCAAAGCCAACGGCCTAAATCCGATACCGGCATCGAACGCCGTCTTCGTTTTTGTGTCACCAACACGGGCTTCATTGGTATTGCGCGCCACCGCACCAATTGAAATCCATGAGTATGGACGCGCGAGGATACCAAACGACCACATATTCTGTTGATCAAAACCCTTCGAATACTGATATCGGAACCCGGCAAAGAATCCATCGGACAGTTCAGTACCCATACCCCCATTGAAGATTCGGGGCTGGATTGCGCCATTGGGAACTTCGTTCAGGTATTCACCTGACCATGCCAAACCACCGCCATGAACACCAATTGCGGTGTTTCGGTTATAATCCTTATCGTCGGTTGGCTTAAACCAGAAAAAGCCGACGCCTTCGTTTACGCCAAGTGCCGCGGGATTTCCCCACAACGCCAACGCACCGTCGGTCGATGCAATCGTAACGATGGGACGACTGCCAATGCCGATTCCATTTACGTTGGGATGTACCGTCTGAGCGGCGGCAATACCGGCGAAAAGGGAAATCAACAAAATGATGTAGAATGTTTTCATTTTTACCTCGTTCGTATGCAATGATTTGAAGATGCGATGAAGCACTTTTGTATGTTAACTGGTAAGATACTTCAATTTGCGGAATGGTTGCAGTAAAAAACACAAGGTTACCAGCGCCGATTATTCAATTAGAATTAAAACATTCTCGCCCGGCGCGAAAGATACCGCATTAACGCAATGTCGTATGGCATATCCGTAGTTAATTGCACGAGTTCGATACCACGGTTCATCGCTTCCGTCCGTAATTTTCCGAAAAACGTCTGTACTGCGCTATTGACGGCGCCAGCAATGTGGCGGGGACGGGTCAGAATCTCTTCTCCGGTTTCCATATCGATAAACCGCCCATCTTTCGGAAATGAAAAATTCAATTCCCACGGATCGAGAATATGAAATACCAATACTTCATGGCCGTTATGCCGGAAGTGCGCAAGCCCTTTCCAAAGCGCTTCCGGTTCATCGAATAAATCAGAGAGCAGTATCACCAGACCTCGCCGGTGAATCATTTCCGCTACCCGATGCAGTTGTGGCCCGAGGTCGGTCTCACCACCGGTCTGGGCATGTTCGAGCGCAGTCTGGATGATGGTCAGGTGGCTTTGAATCGAGCGGGCGGGGATAACTTCCCGGAGCTCGGTATCGCACCTCACTAACCCCACCGCGTCGCGTTGATGAAGCATGAGAAACGTCAATGCCGCCGATAAATCGCAAGCATATTGGAATTTGGTAACCCCATTCGCCGCTGGTGATGAAAACGCCATTGAACCGGACGAATCAAGTAAAAGTGTCGCGCGGAGGTTGGTCTCTTCCTGATATTCTTTCACTACCAATTTGTCGCTTCGAGCGTAACCTTTCCAATCTATCGAACGTAATGAGTCACCGGGGTGGTATTGGCGGTGTTGTGCGAACTCTGCGGAAAAACCGTGATAGGGCGAACGGTGCAATCCGGTTAGAAACCCTTCCACGACGTACCTTGCCCGTAATTGGATGTTCTCCAACCGGCGTACGACATCGGGACGAAGAGTTTCACGTGATTGCATATAGACGACTATTCAAATCAAATTGGTTTGTATAAATAATGCAGGCGTTAGGCCTGCATTACAATAACTGTATTCGGGACGTATTACAAACTGTTCATTCGGAAGTGTGCATCGCTTTCTCAATCGTTGGCAGTAGATGAAGCAAAGAATTCAGCGCTCCATTCACTTTGGCAAAGTTGGAAGCGGTCGCTTCCTTTGCTTGTTCCCCTAATGTTGTATCGGATTGTGCATCCGAAACCGATGCATCGACTTCTTTATTGCCTAATGTGACTTTCACTGAAACTCCCGATTCGACTTTGAATGGTGAGTTTCGATCTTTGCAAATCACTTTGCCGTTTACCGTCTTTAAATCGACTTTCATCCCGGCGGGAACATAAAGGACGTAATCGACGCGATACGCTTGAATCCCGGAAGGTACGGGTGAATTGAACTGCAACGACGTACCAGTCTTGCTTACATAGATAGCGGTGCGGTTCAATGTTTCGTAAGCCGCATTTTCCGTCAAGGCGGTAACCCGCCGGATCGCAGTCAATTCAATTTTATCGCCTCCGGTGCGGAGATCGATGTCGCCATTTTCATTAATGACTGTTACAGTTTTTATTCCTGTAACATCGAATTCCTGCTGTATCGTTTCCCGTTGCGTTACCGGAGTCGAGAATGCAAAAGTGACGGAAAAGAACAGGACAAGTGAGAAAATTCCAATTCGTATTGAAAACATCTTTATCCCTTATCCATTAATGTTGAGGGAAGCGTTTACCAACGTCCTCCCCATCGGTGACCGCGGGCAACCACTACCCTGCCGCCGCCACCATGGCGACCGCCACCGTATCCATATCCGTGACGGCCATAATCGATATCGACACGCGTATCCCAACCCCAACGATGATGCCAGCCGGGGTAAGAGTCAAAAAATACGACTCGTACCGGCCACCGGCGGATGGGGTGATACACCGGAACATAACATGGTTCTTCAACAACGGTGACATAGCGGGTCTCGACAACCGGCGCAACGTCGTTGGTTACACAGGCAACCTGCGAACCGAAAGAGTCTACTGAAATCGAACCATTCACACTGGTTAATTCGACATTGGCATCGCCGTTACCTAATTTACCGGACGCGGAAGTATTCGATTTATTTACCGCTAACATCAGTCCAAATGAACCACAGGAAACACTACCGTTCGTCGTTTGTGCATTGAACTTTGTCGAAATGTCACCCGGTAGATCCACATGGATAGAACCGTTTGTCGTTTCGGCTTTCAACGTCCCGTTATCCGTTACATTCAGAGTCAAATTCAACCGGCCGTTCGCCGAAGAGAATCGTGCGTCGCTGGTCGATCCATCGACTGTAATACCGCCGTTTTCCGACCGTGCCTGCACCGCACCGGTGTAATTGACCAAATTGATATCACCGTTTGTCGTCTCAAAATCACCTTCGGCAGTTCTGTCTTTACAGACGATTTGGCCGCGTTCGGTAACGACCTTCACGTCGATATTGGCAGGGAGGTACACTGTATAGTCGATGGTTGCAACATAGTCGGCATTACTGAAATTGGAATGATTGACTTCGATATTCGTTCCCAGTTGGGTTGTTTCCACTTGCAACTGGTTAACCAATGCATCGCACGTCTTCCGGTCGGGACCGGTAACGCGCTTTACCGCGCGGATTTGGATGGTATAACCACCGGTAGGCAAAATTTTGACGTCGCCGTTGGTATTATCCAACGCGAAAGATTCGATTCGTTCGGATGCGAGTTCACGATCATAAACTGCTTCCGAAGAAGAAGCGAACGCTAAGCCGGCGAAACCGATACCGATTACCGTGCTCAAGATTGTTTTCGTCCGCCACATAAGACCTCCTATTATCTTATACACTACTTAGACACCCATCGGGTGAAAAGATTAAATCCGCTTCCAAACCTAATTCATAACATCAGTTAATTTACCGAGATTCTATTGAAATTCCACCATTGGTTGTCTCGAGTTTAATGGTACCACTGCCGGAACCAAATTTACCCGTCGCATGGGTGTGGTGTTTGTTAAAACTCAAAAATTCTTCGAAATCATTTGCGGTAATCTCCCCATTTGTCGTTTCAGCGGAAAATGCTGCCGAAACTTCTTTGGGGATCTGAAGGCGGATAGAACCGTTCGTCGTTTCAGCGCCTATCTTCCCATTATCTGCGAGTTTGATTTTCAAATGTAAGCTGCCGTTAGTCGATTCGAAGTTGGCGTTTCCGGTTGTACATTCCGCCGTAATTTCACCGTTGGTTGTTTCGGCGTGTAGTTTTCCGCTGCAATTCGTTACTTCGACTTCACCGTTTGTTGTTTCAAGGTTAACATCAGCCAACCGGTCTTTACAAGTGATTGCACCATTGGTTGTAGAAATGTCGATGCTGATTTTTGCCGGTAAACTAATGGTGTATTGAATCTCCTGACTATACATCAGTTTGTTCAATTCCGAGTGTTTGATTTCCACTTCGTTGGAAGTCTGTTTTACTTTGATCTCGATATTTTGGAGGAGAGTTTTACACTCCCCTTCAAAAATACCCGTGACTTTCTTCACCGCATGAATAATAATTTTATCGCCGTCGCTCGCATAGATTTCCACTTGGCCATTCTCATTCGAAAGCGATAATGACTCGATTCCGACTGCCGGAATTACTT
>CAZPUW010000282.1:0-4352 GCA_964589795.1 uncultured bacterium | reverse complement strand
TTCGCAGTCATCATCCCACCAATCAGGAATTAAAGTGGCATTCACGAAGTCACGCTTGTAACCCGCTTTCGAAAGCCGTCGCATGAGTGATTTAAACGTATGCTTCATTTGCGTTTGGATTTTGTTGAAATGCTCCTCGCATGCTAATGTCTGTTTGAGTACTGATACAAAGACAAGATAGTGTTATGGGTTTGGATTTGCAATCTGACTGATATAGTGGTCTGGTTGCAAACGTCAAAACGGATCGAACTAACCGGTGTCAAAACGTTCGTACACCGTGCACTAAATGCTGGAAATTATCCAGAGAAATGACTCGACTCAAACCCCCGACTTTTCAAGTAATCTGATCAGTGTAAAAATGAACTGGTCTCATACCCCCGACATTTTTTTGGATGCTGGTCGAAACGATCAAAAGTCGATTGAAGTGGAGGTTTTGAGTAAGGATTAATTGTTGAAACAAGGAACGCTATATCTCTGTAATTCATTGTAGTTATGGGGATTCAAAAATATAGAATTCAGATGACACCTCGCGGGTGGTTCAATAAGCGTCTCTTTTACCTGCACAGTGCCTGCCCCCGCTACACGCTGCACTCATAACATTGGCAAGTGACATTTTCAATGGTTTATGTGTGCTGTATCGGTTGAGAAGTTCCGGCGTAACTGCCGGAATTTTTCGTATATCAAACTTCAAGACTCTTTCTTCCCGGTCTACCAAGATACCGGAAATATATTTCTTTAGAATTGTTTTTTTCACGTCGTCGGTTGCGTTAGAGATGGCGTTGGGGTCACCAACGGTCATCCAATGTCTTACCAAACGATGTATCGGTATGCAGTTTATTGAATAATTCGGGTGATACTTCTGTATAACGATAGATTGATTTCTCACCGTAAAGCTGTTCCGAATGCCAAAGCTAACATTGCATTACGAGGCATGTTAGACGAAAACCTTCCAGTTCTCTACTGTTTCACTTTGCCTGTAATGAATGAACAACTTGTTCGTGAACTTCAAGCTGGGTGGCACATCCATGCTTTAAGAATATTGCCGTGGAAAACCACAAGATGTCATGAAGAACAACGGATGAACCGACAAATACTAACTAAGAAAAAGTATAGTTTAACGACACCTGTAAGTACACAGAATTATAAAACCCAGTACTCTATGAGCACCGGGTTTTTCCGTTCATTGCACATCATTGTCGGATAATGCTTTCAAGAAGTACCCAAATTGCATTCACACTTCAGCGACGTCACCTTACTCATCGTGAGCTAAACATGCGATGATTGTTTCGATAACTCGTTTAGTCTCATCGGGATTTTTTACTTGGATAGAAACAACACCTGCTTCTTCAGCCGGATAGTCATTCCCGCCCACGAATAAAGCATCGCCGATGAAAATCATTTCTTTCAATGTTATTCCAAGAATATCTCGTAGCTTTCTGATTCCGTAAGCTTTGTCAATTCTAGGTTTGGTGATATCGATGGATGTCGAGCCACCTATTCGGACACAAAACTCAGGAATAAAAGTATCAAGAATTTCTTTGATCTTCTTCCTCTTGGTGAAACCAGAATCCCATTTGTTTTTTTCTTCCAAGGGGGCTTGTTGACCTAATGCAGAGTATGTTATTTGGCTTCCACGATCTTCAATTACTTCTCCCCAAATTTTTTCGACTTGGTAACCCGCGATTTCGAGTGCCTTCTTTAATGAACTGACAATTTTCTCTTTTTCAATTGTAGTGAAATCTTCGGAATAGATTTTTTTCCAATCTCCGACAAATTGGTAAAACTTTGTTCCACTCGTTGGAAGGATTGATAGGTTTTCAAGGTGTTTGTCATGAGGAAGATTAGTTAGTAATTGTATTTTAAACTGGGACCAATCGCCTCCTGAAATCACAGCGACTTTGACGATACCAAGAAGGTCGTGTAGTAATGTCGACATTTCCGTATCGAGAGATGATTTACTTTCAGAAAGTGTACCATCCAGATCAAATACAATTAACTTTTTCATGTTCCTTCTACTTCTAAAGAACTATGATTCGAATTAGCGATTCCTTTCCTAACATCATTTTCTCTGCTGCCTGGTTTCGTAGTATTCTGACTGGACGGTTCTGCAAGAGGTATCCGCAGTTCGACCCAATGTTCCATTTGATCGTCCACAAGCGGTATCCTATCATCGCTTTGTTCAACGCCATCGACATTCATGCGCGTTTCACTATCCTCTGAAGGTGTTTGCACAACCTCGATGTGGTAGACCGTTTCCCGATAGCGATAATGCATTATGTAGCTCTTCCAATCCGCAGGGAGACACGGTTTAATGCGTAGTTTATCCACCTCAAGCCGAAGCCCTAGAAGCGACTCCATAATCAACCGATACATCCAACCCGCCGAGCCCGAATACCATGTCCATCCGCCACGACCGGTATGCGGCGATGCTGCGTAGACGTCGGCAGCAACGACATAGGGTTCCACTTTGTAAATGTTGGTCTGCTCAATCGTTATTGCATGGTTCACTGGGTTGATTATTGTAAATAGCTCCCACGCGCGTTGTTTGTCTTTCATGCGAGCGAAAGCCATCGCCGCCCAGATGGCAGCATGCGTATATTGCCCACCATTTTCTCTTACACCGGGAACATATCCTTTTATGTACCCGGGATTTAGCGTCGATTTATCGAAAGGTGGATCTAAAAGTTGAATTAATCTATTCTCGCGTCTAACGAGTTGCTCTTCTAATGATATCATTGCTTGTCGTGAACGCTTTTTATCTCCGGCGCCCGAAAGTACAGCCCAGCTTTGCGCAATCGAATCTATTTTACATTCAGGGTTAATGGATGATCCAAGCGGCGATCCGTCGTCGAAGTAAGCACGGCGATACCACTCACCATCCCAGCCATTGGTCTCAATATTGTGGCGAATTTTCTCTGCTTCTTTTACGCAATGTTCAGCAAAAGCCACGTCTCCATGAATACGGGCAATTTCAGTAAAGCGGATGAGAATTTCGTAAAGGAAAAATCCCAACCACACACTTTCGCCTTTACTATGTTCACCCACCAAATTGTATCCGTCATTCCAGTCACCGGAACCGATGAGCGGCAGACCATGCTCACCATACTTTAAGCCATTCCGAATAGCACGGACGCAGTGTTCATAAAGACTCGCAGTCTCTTCAGAACGCTCTGGCAAGTCGTAATAAGAATCTTCATCCGCTTTTACCAGCCGACCCTGGAGGAAGTGAATGGACTCATCCAATACACCGGTATCTCCGGTCATTAGGATATAGCGACAGGCTGCGAGCGGTAGCCAGAGGTAATCGTCTGAACAGTGAGTTCGCACACCCCGACCTGTTGGTGGATGCCACCAATGTTGAACATCTCCTTCGGGAAATTGCCGAGACGCACAAAGGAGCAAGTGTTCACGTACGAGATTCGGTCTGGCGTGGATGAGCGCCATTACGTCCTGCAATTGATCGCGGAAACCGAAGGCGCCACCAGATTGGTAAGTTGCACTTCGCGCCCAAAGACGACATGCCAGAGTTTGATATAACAGCCAGCCATTTGTCAGCACATTTAGCGACTGGTCGGGAGTTTCCACATTAACCGCACCAAGGGTGTGTTTCCAGTGTTCCCAAACCACATCGAGTGCGTTGTGTGCTACGGTCGATCCTCGAAAGCGATTAACCAGTTTTCGAGCATCTTCGATATCACGCCCGACACCGAGTCGGAATACAATCTCACGCTCTTGACCGGGAGCCAGATCAAAGTTTACTTGGATTGCAGCGCAAGGATCAAGACCAGCTCCCACCTTGTTGGAAAGGTGTGTTCGCGTCATCGCCGCCGGAACACGTAGCGTACCATTGCGTCCTAAGAATTCAGCCCGATCACCGCTTACAGTACGAATTGTATCATCCACGTCGAAAAATGCAGTCCGGTCGCGAAACTCTGTGTTATATGGGTTACGTGCGAAAAGGGATCCACAATCTTGATCAATTTCGGTAATCAAATGCATATTCGTTTTTGACGGTAGGTCTCCAAGTACCCATTCGGCATATCCGGTATCGGAAAGCCGACGAGATCTGTCTGAGATGTTGCGAACTTTGAGCACCATAAATTTGATCGCCGCGTCAAGCGCCACATAGACCCACAACTCGGAATAGATACCCCGCTCGGTGTGTTCGAAAACGCTATACCCAAATCCATGTCGAGTTACATAAGGCGTTACCCCACGGCAGGGGAGTGGTGTGGGTGACCAGAAATGACCACGTTCTTCATCACGGAGATAAATTGCTTCTCCACTCGAATCGCTTACTGGATCGTTACCCCAGGGGGTGAGGCGGAATTCGTGGGCATTTTCACTCCAAG
>CAZPUW010000281.1:0-4353 GCA_964589795.1 uncultured bacterium | reverse complement strand
GACCGTAATTTTCTCATACATCTTTAATGGAATCTCATAATCGCCTAATGAGTGGTGTAAAAGTGGTCGGGTACGAAAATTAACAGTTGCCGGCGAACCGGTTATAACCACCACAGGAACTCTTTCAGCGAATGCTCCCGCCACTCCGTTGATAGCGCTCAATTCCCCGACACCAAAGGTTGTGGAAAACGCGCCAATACCCCGAATTCGCGCATAACCGTCGGCAGCGTAAGCTGCGTTGAGCTCATTACAAGTGCCGACGTATTTTATGTCGCTCTTTATAACTTGATTGAAAAACCCCAGGACAAAATCGCCCGCAACACCGAAAAGATGATCCACACCTATCTCTTTTAGCCGAATTAACAAATATTCGGCAATTGTGATTTCTGAACCCACCATATCTTTACGCCCCTCTTTTCATATCTCAATTAATGTGAATTGGAATAGGTTATGATGCCAATGGCATTGGGCCGGACAACAGTAATCATTTTATGATTTCTTGAGGCACTACAGTCGTTTCTATTTTTTCCGTCTTTTCACTTTGCAGTAGTTCGTTGTACCGACTGTTTAGAATTATATCTTTGTTTAATTCAGTAAATGATGTGGCTGTCCAATCAAACACAGCAAATCTACCTCATAACTTGTGATACGTCTTCGTGTATCTTGCAAGCAACTTTGTATGCAACGATTGACAACAATGTGAAAAGGACGTTCTTTGCTGGTTAATGACAAGGACCACTAAGTCGTAGTAGAGATTCATGCAAACACAGCAGAATATTTTATCGATCAGTTTGCAGAGGACATACAACCGCTGTCGTGGATGAGAAGAAATTATTCTAAAGCGATGTATTTGGGGAATAGTGGTAGATCGAGCAACGGGATGTTTAAGTTCGTTATACGAAAATTTCGGGCTGTGACACCGGAACTCGAACGCCAATTTACGAAGCACAAACCATTAGCTATTTCGGTTGCCAATATAGTTAGTGCAGGGAGTAGTGGGGGCAGGCTTTATCGACTTTGAACAACTTTTTATTGTACTGGAAATGCCTATTAATCAACCACATAAGTACAGAAAGAATGATAAGAAGGCAAGATTGGCACCCCAAAATGAGGATGAACTGACTGATGGGTGAATTCTAGTGAAAGAAATGGGAAAAAATTTTTTAAAAAGTGATGTCAACTCTATCAAGATTGTCAACTCAAACTGAGAAGCATTACATTTTTCCCGATTTGTAGTGTCAATTCAGTAGTCTCCAACCACATTGAGACAAGTGCATAGTCGTATTACATATATCAGATTGAGTTGAAAAATGTCAAACGAAGAACCTACTATTCTTGTAATGACAATTGGTCATTCCACACACATGCTCGAGGAATTCATTCGCTGGCTTTATGCCCACGAGGCAACTTGCGTAGTGGATGTGCGCTCGGTGCCACGTTCCTGGCATAATCCGCAGTTCAACAAGGACACCTTACCCGAATCATTAAAGCAAGCTGCGATTGGATATATCCACATGCCTGGACTCGGCGGATTGCGTCATGCTAAGGGCGATTTGCTTAACGTGGGCTGGCGAAACGTCTCTTTTCGAGGTTATGCAGATTACATGCAAACGCCAGAGTTTAAGAATTATTTAGAAGACTTAATCCAACTGGCGAGTCAAGGTCGAATCGTCTTGATGTGCGCCGAAGCGTTGCCGTGGCGCTGCCATCGTTCACTTATTGCGGACGCCTTGTTGGTTAGAGGCATTCGCGTCGAGGACATCATGAGTGCAACCTGTCGTCAGGTACATACTCTCACGACCTTTGCAATAGTCCGAGGCACAACGATCACATATCCTGCAGAATCTTTACTGAGTTTGTAGCAAATGCCGCCGAACAAATACATCCGACCACACCAATCGCGAAAATCACGACTAATGGAAACGTAAACCATATCAACGTTTTTTAGATAACTTAATCGCGTGGACAATCTGGTTGCATCAGGTTCCCATCGTACCATGAAAGAATAGGTTTAACTCGTATAATATATAATGGGATGGATCAATCTGGATTAAATTTTCACTTGATACCCTTCATTACAGATAACAACAATCACCTAACAGCAGATAACCAACATCATCTTCGAAGAAAGTTATGTGTTGAATAGTTCAATAGTCAAACGACTAAGTCGTTTGAAATAATGAGTTGTACTAAACGATAACTTCTTTCAAAACAAGACTTAAATATCGAAAGGAAAACAATAATGCTATTCAAAGCTTCATCCCTGAATGGTTACAAATTAAGTAGCCTCGACGGGGAAATTGGTAAGGTCAAAGAATTTTACTTTGACGACCGGCATTGGGCGATTCGCTACCTGGTCGCCGATACAGGAAGCTGGCTTTCCGGCAACCGGGTGTTACTCACTCCCTATGTGTTAGATGCCGTAATCAAGGTAGAGGAACAAATCACGGTCAAATTAACAAAAAAGCAGATTGAAAATAGTCCACCATTAACAAGTGACAAACCGGTCTCACAACAATTCGAGGAAGCGTACTACGGGTACTATCAATTGCCGGTTTATTGGGGTGGTCCATATATGTGGGGCTTTTATCCTGACATCGAACGCGACCCGGGCAAACGAAAAGAACTGACTCAAGCTGAAGAGAAATGGGATCACCACCTACGCAGTACACTCGAAGTGGGTTCATATTACATCCACGCGGCCGATGGCGAGATTGGTCACATCGAGGATTTTATTATCGATGACAGCACATGGGCGATACGCTATCTAATAATCAATACGGGAAATTGGTGGATGGGGAAAAAAGTACTGGTTTCCCCGCGATGGATAGAGCGAGTCAGCTGGAAAGAATCGAAAATTTTCGTCAATCTGTCCCGTGAAGCGATCAAGCAGTCACCTGAATATTCTGAAGAGACTTTACCAACTCGGGATTACGAAGCAGGACTGCATCAACATTACAAACGCAAGGGTTACTGGGTTGATTAATACGTAAAAAAGAAGTATTCCGTTCTGTTGCGACTTTTCAGGGAATAAGATCTGCGGGCAAACTAACTCGGAAAAGAAATCATGGTTGAGAAAAAAACAGCTAACACGAATGTAAAATCATTGATAGTATTGTTGGAAAGCGACAATGGCATAATTCGCGAGAAAGCTCGGGAATCATTGGTAGTTTTTGGTAGACCCGCGGTTCCTTTCCTAATTAAAGCATTACAAAATTCTGCATCGGATCAAGTTCGTTGGGAATCGGCAAAAGCGCTTGGTGCGATCGGTGATATCAGGTCGCTACCACCATTGGTAAAAGCACTTACAGACAATTATCCCGACATAGCATGGTTAGCCGCCGAAGGATTAATTCAGTTCCAAAAGAAAGCTTGGCCACCATTACTACATGCGGTAATAAAAGATGAGCCGAATACTGATTTATTACGTCAAGGAGTGCATCATGTCTTGGTGAATCAGAGCGATTATGGTTACAACGACGAGTTCGCAACTCTTATTAGAGCTCTGGAGCCTAACGGATCTCGGGAATCGGCGATTCTATCTGCGTATGAAATCCTTAAGCGAATGAAGACAAAGCATGAATAATAATTCGTGCGTCAATGGCTTGATAAGCTCTTATTCTTACCAAAATTCGATACTGGAAATGAGGTGAAGCCAGATGAATCCGCAAATACTCATTGATACCGCAAGTGAACTTTTAGCGGACGACAAAGGGCTACTGGCGATGGATGAAAGTAATCCAACCTGTAACAAAAGATTTGCCCGGTTGGGAATACCGCAGACTATAGATGCCCGGCGTGCTTATCGGGAGTTGATTGTAACCACACCTGACCTCGGTGAATGTATTAGTGGCGCAATCCTATATGATGAAACTATCGGTGATGACACAACAACCTTACGGGCACTCATTAGTGGATATCTTTTCGTCTCGATTTTCCGGGCCTGTGCTGAATCTCTCGCAAGCGAAAACGCGAGCCGTCTAGCGGCAATGCAACGTGCCGATAAAAACACCGATAAATTATTGGAGAAACTCAACGGGACATTTCATCGTTTGCGTCAGAGCGGTATTGATGAGGAATTGTTCGATGTAATCTCCGGTTTTGAAGCACTGAGCGCAGAGAAGAAATAATACGCACTCCCAAAGATGCAAACTAAGGGAGGTTTGAATTGAAAGTTCAAATTTCAACGTTCATCAAGTTCAACTCGAACCATGTAGAGAATACGGTTGATCGAAAGAAAGTGACAATTCGATACGAAAGTAAATACACTGATATATGTAAAGTAGTAGCACTAAGGTTGGTCTAGCAGGTGAAATACGAGAGACGTTTTTGCGGCTTAACAATTGGAAACTT
>CAZPUW010000280.1:0-4355 GCA_964589795.1 uncultured bacterium | reverse complement strand
CGGGGATAGGCGCGTTGGTGGTAGAACCAATCGGATGGTGCCGACATCGGACCCATCTTCCATTCGTCGCGTACTTCCTGTTCCCGTTTCGGTTTTGGTGCGCCGCTCTCTTCTTCTTCCTCTTCCTCGCCATGTGCGAACATTTCCGAATACTTGGAGGGACGATTGTGGAAGTAATGAATGGTAAACCACGCCAAAGCCACAGCCAGCAAACCAAAAGAGAGGTAGCGTATGAGTTTCATCGTTAATCCCGGGTTGTAGTCGATGCGTTCGTTGGAACTTGGATAGACCGAAGGAACGTATTTATGAATAGAATGTAAATTACCGCTTAATCGTATCAGTTACAATCGGTTCTATTATGAATTTGCACGTTCCCGTAAACCTCGCTACTTTTCTTAGTTATAGAAAAAGCAAATAAAACAACTGGAGAAGCATGGATCGTAACGCATGGATTGCCATTGCCTTAATCGGTGTGGTTATCCTGTTAACACCCTATTGGGAAGAATGGTTAAACCCCAAACCACCGGTAAAGCCCGTCACAAAACAACAAGTGCAGGTGGATACCGTCATTGTTCCGAAAAGTACGATTCCGGCTGAGATTCGAAGCGATACGACTAAAATCGACTTTCATCCGAAGACTGCGGAAAATATTGCGTGGTCGATGCGTTCCTCCGACCCGGCAAAAGGGATAACCCGGATTGAAACCCCGCTTTATACTGCCGTGCTCGCTTGGGACGGCGCTCGATTCGTTAGTTGGAAACTGAAGCCGAACGGAAAATATATCAAGGAACCAACCGAACTGATACGTCCACAAGGATATGGAATTGTCCCCGGTGCGGTATTCCGCGATGGTGGTGTCCGCTCGATAGATTACCTGACATTTTCTTCTCCCGATACTTTAGTCAAGCTATCTGAAACTGATTCCAAATCGGTGACACTCCATACGCAATGGGATCCAATTGGCCCGGTTGACATTATCTATACTTTCAAGGGAAATGATTTCGCATTCGATCTGACGGCGCGGTTTACATCGGATAATCCCTCGTGGCAAGGTGAGAGTGGCGTCTGGACGATGGGGCCCGGTTTGTTCCCGACGGAAGATGCGCGCGGTTCCTCTTCCGGTAAGTTCATCAATGTCGGTGAAGAGTATTATTTCGGGAGCCACGTTTGGTTAGGCGATGTGAAGCACGGTGAAATGGAGGAATTTTCACCAAAACCGGACAAAACCGATAAATTTGAAGCCACCGGTATGACGTTATGGGGTGCGCAACGGAGTAAATATTTCGTAGTAGCGGTAGAACCCATCAAGCCGGCAACATCGGTGTTGGCACAATCGGAGGCGGGGCCGAATGCGGCATGGAAGACGCAACGCATTCAGATGCAAGTTCCAAATGCAGGTACGCCGGGGGTATTTCAGGCGCGGGTATATATCGGGCCGCTCAAGGCGAGCAACGTAAATGCGTTCGCACCGAATTTAGATAGTATCATGAATTGGGGTTGGTGGTTTATCGTTAAACCATTCTCGAAGGCGACGCTTTGGTTGCTTACGTTTCTTTACACCTTCATTCCGAATTATGGTATCGTCATTCTCGTTTTCACGATTATTATCAAAGGGTTGCTCTGGCCGCTTACGGTGAAGCAATTCCGCAGTATGAAAGAGATGCAGCTCATTCAACCGTTGCTCAAAGAAGTACGCGAGAAATACAAAGACAATCCGAAGAAGATGAATGAAGAGACGTTCAAGCTGTACGGCGAATACAAGGTGAATCCGGCGGGTGGTTGTCTCCCCATGATTCTACAGATGCCGATTCTCTATGCACTGTTCATCATTTTCCGCTCGACGATTGAGCTTCGCGATGCACCATTCATGTTGTGGATAAAAGACCTCTCGCAACCGGAGGCGTTATTCTATCTGCCGTTCCACGTACCGCTCTACGGGCAGAATGTCGCACTCCTGCCGATTGCGATGGGTATCACGCAGTTCTTCATGGGGAAACAGACGGCGAGTACCGACCCGAATCAAAAGATGATGTTGTATATGATGCCGGTGATGATGGCGGCGTTATTCAATTCATTCCCGGCGGGATTGGTGCTGTACTACATGTTCTACAATCTCGCGACGATTGTACAGCAACACTATATCCGCGGTACGACGGACAAGAAGATTCCCACGACATTAGCGGTAACCAGTCCGCAATAAAATTAAAGTGGGTGTGAGATAAAAAAAGGCGGGTGTTGAACCCACCTTTTTTTATCTCAAATCGAGATGATCCAATATGTCATTTTCGAGTAGGTTTAATGTGAAGATATAATCTATTTCGTTAAAAGATTCTCGTAATGGTTTTAAAGTAGATAACCAACCACGCCCATCTGTTATCCAAATAAATTTAAATTTATTCTTGAGTAAGCCATTCAGAACTCTATATTCGTTTGCGGTAGATTTCAGTTTAGATCCACCACCGCCATAAAAGTTTGTTTCAAAAATGAGTAGCTCTTTACCAGTGTTTACAACAAAATCGTACCTTCTGATAGATTTATCAACGGGTACGGTATACCCAAATTCACTTTTGATTTTAACGGCATTAGCTTCTTTTAGATAGCGGAAACCATGTTTCTTAGAGTAATCTTGTATAAAAGCTTCAACAATTTGCTCCATTGCATCACCACCGCGATTCTTTCTTCCGTTACTATCCAATCCAGCCTCAACACCGGTTAAATAATCGACAAGGTTTTTAATTGCTCTTTCTACAAAGAGTTTTCTTAATCCAGTTTTCTCAACAAATTCAAAGAAACGGTCTGCTTCTTCTAAAGAAACGTTTTTTGTAAAAAAGTTATAGGATTCATATTGTAGGCGTTTGTTTGAAAAATCAACGAGAATTTTGTGAGATGTTGAAGATTCGCCATCTCTTACAATTAATGACGGTATCGCTTTTAACGTTTCTGGATATTTGCGAATTAGCGCTTTAAACTCATTTTCGAAATTTGATTTCCCGAGTAATGTATTCAAGATATTCAGTTCGACTTCTAACGAATCTGTATTTTTGAATACCTTTTCCCAGTTTACAAAATAAGACCAGATAGTAATTTTTTCCTTCAAGTTCTTTACCAAATGACTGAATACTTGATCGGAAGTGTTACACTTTAAAAAATCTTGATAAAACGGTAGTAGTTTCATTTTAAACTCTCAATAGAGAATGTTCTTTTGTTAAATCGAAGTATCGTTTTTTCGTTATTTCGAGATACTCTTCGCTCGCATCAATCCCGATATAGTTTCTACCGAGCATAGAAGCCATTATTCCAGTAGCACCAGTCCCATTAAATGGGTCTATGACCGTTTGTCCCGGATTTGAGGACGCTTCAATTATTCGTTTCAATAATGCTAAAGGTTTTTGAGTAGGATGTTTTCCAAATTTTTTCTCTTCCGTCCGCGGCGTACCCATTATCCATTTCTTTTCCATTGTTGCGAGAAGATGCTCTTCTATTATTTCTTCTTTTAGCTTCTTTTTATCGGAACGAGACAAATTGGTTACATCAAAGTCTGAAGCAAATTGTTCCCAAACACTTTTCATTTGTTTACCACCATTTTGTAGTTTCATATCCGCATAATTAAAAACATATCGAGATTTTTTTTCTCCTTTAATACTACCCGAGTTTCTCGCCGCCCACAGCACTATCTCGGTTGAGTGTGTAAATGTACGACAAGCCAGATTCGGCGGTGGTGCCGGTTTTACCCACACGATGTCATTCAGGAGTTTGAAGCCAAGTTCCTGCATTGCAAAACCAATCGAATAGATGATGTGCATCGTTCCGGTCACCCAAATCGTGGCATCCGGTTTCATCGCGTGGCGGGCGGCATCGAGCCAATGTTTTACATTGATGTGGTCTTCCACCGCACCGATGGATTTATCCCACTTCCCTTTATTGACACTAACCATCTTTCCCGATTGGCAGGTAATACCATCATTCGAGAGCAAATACGGCGGGTCAGCAAACACGAGGTCGGCATATGCTCCTCCGAATGTCCGCTCGAGACGAGGCAATACGTCGAGGCAATCGCCATGATACAAAGTGAAGGATTTATCATCAGATTGGAAGAAAATATCAGACACACGAACTCCTTGGATCGCTACGATCTACGATCAAAAGAGCCCTTTATGCAAGTCCGGTGAGGATCGTCAGTGCTGGGTCTTAGGTTTTGGGTGGTAGGAAGTAGGTTATGGGTCACAGGTCATAGGTATTAAGGAAAAAGTGTAGTTTATCTTTCCTGTCCCCCGACCCCCGTTACCTGTTCCCCGTTTTACTTTCCCAACTCCCTCTTCAATTCGACAATCGTCCCCTCCCAATACGCTATCTCC
>CAZPUW010000279.1:0-4358 GCA_964589795.1 uncultured bacterium | reverse complement strand
ACATCCCAATGAACGTATACACGCCGAACATCGTCGAATACCAATTTGGTTCGAGCGACATTAACAAATCATAACTTGCAATCGAAAATGAGAGCGCATAGATAAGTATAAAAGCGATAGAGAGTTTGTTATTGATTTTGGATAGATGGATTGCGTTTCCACCATCTTGTTTTCGGCTGTTCTTCACCAACAGTGTACCAAGAATTATCCATAGCACGATGAAGAAGAAATCGCGAATGGTGAAGAACGGTTGCGATAACCATGTAACTTTCGTTCGCGCAACCGCGCGCGTTAATCCTTCCGCGTTTGTCCACGTCGAATACCACGTAAATAACTTCGGAACTCCCAACGCCAAGACCAGAATGAAAATAAGCGATAACGGCAGCGCCGTAGAGATTCCTTCGGGTATCCGCCGAATTGCGGGCGACCATTTCGTTCCGGTAATATATTCGAGGGACGTAAAGAAAGTACCTGAGAGTGCGAGGAACATAACGAACAAGAAATTAATTAAATATGCCGACCAGCCGCGTAAAGGATTCATCGAAAATCCAATACCCCAAAGGATTGCGCCGATTACTATCATCGCGTAAAACGTATTATCCACTTTCCGGGATAGTTTCCACGGGCCGGGATCGACGACTTCAGTTACAAGCTGGTGGTGCATTGGCATGAAAACGCTCTCCGTCTCTCTATTCTTTGGGCCAGAGACCGGTTAATGAAGTATCGGGTACATCGTTTTCGAAACCGATACCACTGGTTTTAAATCGTTCCAAATCGGCGGCAGTCGGATTGCCCGCGCGTTGCAATGTGCGGATATAATGGACAACCGCCCACCGTTGTTCGGGAGTCAGTTGAGCCGCATAACTCGACATGTTTCCGCGACCGCGTGTCATTAAATAAAATATCCGTCCATCCGACCAATGCATTGTCTGACCCGTCAGATATGAAGGAGGCATCTGCATCCCTTTCGGAACGACATATCCTATCCCGTCACCTTTCGGGCCGTGGCAAACGACGCAATAAATATTGAAATACTTTTGTCCGACGTGTAATACCTCCCGGGTTCGCGGCAACGGATTCTGCATCGCATCCTGCTGTAGAGTATCGTTTAGATTCAACCGGTACGGTTCGAAATTGATGGGTACTGTTCCGTATGGTGGAGTCCGCATTTTCGACAACGATGCCGATTCCGAATTGTACTGCTGTGCTTTATAAGCAGGGCTGACGTACATCTGCGGAGCATACTCGAGGCGTGTGAGGTTCTTCGATTTGCAACCGCTCAACATCGCAACCAGTAGCGCGATTCCGATGAACGCGAGAATAAATCTTGAAATGGAATTTCGATTAGACCGGTAGTTGGCGAATATCATCGGCGCCGTGTCCTTTCAGAAATTCGTGTGCCCGTTTTTCGTCTTCGGGTTTGTTATTCGGTATCAAAAGTGCGAACCTATCGTTGGTTAATCGGGGATCTATTTTATTTTTGATAATGCCATGGGGACGGCACACATAAGCCGTCAACAACAATACCGCAAGCGTCGTTGTACCGGCAAGAAGTTCGCCTCCTTCGAAAAAGATTGGCATGAATGCCGGCCACGAAAACAACGGCTTACCGCCAACATTCAACGGATAGCTCACCGCACTCGACCACCACTCGAACCATAACATGAACGAGCAACCAAAGAGGCCAGCACCAAGTGTCGCGTATGGAATCCAGCTATCAGGTATTTTCAATACGTGTTCGAGACCATGAATTGGATACGGGGATATCGCATCTACTCCCTCAAATCCTTCTTCCATCACCGCTTCCGCGGCATCGTACAAATCTTCCGGCGTCTCAAAATAACCGATAGTCAATGGTATTTTCTTGGGCGGTAAAAGTTGCTTGAGTAATTCCATAGGATTAGGAGGCATGGTTTTGCTCCTTTCGATGGCGTTCACCGGCGGGTTTTATTAGTACACCCTTTACTTCAGCCAGCGACAACGTCGGTAACACACGAACAAAAAGCAGGAATGAAGTAAAGAATAATCCGAATGCACCGATGGTAATTCCGAAATCAAATCGTGTCGGGTGATAGAAATCCCAATTTGCCGGTAAGAAATCCTGCGACAATGACGTTACAATGATATTGAACCGTTCGAGCCACATACCGAGATTAATCATAATCGCCACCACGAACATGACTGGTACCGAAGTTCGGAAACGCTTGAACCAGAAGAGTTGCGGTATAAAAACGTTACACGTGAACATCATCCATACTGTGTACCAATAATGACCATAGATGCGCTGTGAAAAGATGTAGCGTTCGTACGTATTTTCGCTGTACCACGCCATAAAGAATTCACTCATGTACGCATAACCAACCATCATGCCCGTCGCAAGCATAATTTTATTCATGAATTCGAGATGCTTGACTGTAACCAGTTCTTCCAAACCGAATGCTTTGCGTAACGGTATCAACAGCACCATCACCATCGCGAAACCGCCGAAAATTGCGCCCGCGACGAAGTACGGCGGAAATATCGTCGTGTGCCAACCGGGTATAATCGACACGGCAAAGTCGAACGAGACAATCGTATGAACCGAAAGCACCAACGGTGTAGCGAGACCGGCGAACAACAAATACGCCTTCTCAAAATGGTTCCATTGCCTCATCGTTCCCGACCAGCCCAGCGAAAGAATACTGTAAATTTGCTTACGGATTTTTCCTTTCGCACGATCACGCATCGTAGCGATATCAGGAACAAGACCGGTAAACCAGAAACAAAGCGAGATGGTGAAGTATGTCGATACCGCGAACACATCCCACAGCAACGGACTTCGGAAATTCACCCAAATCATCCGAACGCTCGGATAGGGAATCAACCAAAAGAACGCGAGCCATGGACGACCAGTGTGGATTAATGGAAAAATCAATGCCGTAATAACGGCGAAAATTGTCATCGCTTCTGCGGAGCGGTTAATTGAAGTACGCCACTTTTGCCGCAGTAAAAAAAGAATTGCCGATATGAGCGTACCGGCGTGACCGATACCTACCCAGAACACAAAATTCGTAATATCGAATGCCCAACCGATGGGATGGGTGATACCCCAAATACCGACGCCGCGATACATCTGAATGGCAAACGTCAATAAACCGATGCCCAACATACTGGACGAGAGCAGGAAGAGGCCCCACCAAGTATAATTCGGCATCCGCTCGGTCGGTGCGAGTATCTTCTCGGTAACATGGCCCATTGTTATCGATTCGTGAATCAACGGCGCGTCAGTTGTTGGGGCTAATGAGCTCATGCGTGTCCTTTATTCGACGCTTCGTGGTTGTGTTGTATTAAATCTGCGTGTTCCGTTGGTTCTTCTTCCTTATCCCACGGCTTCTCCGAACGGTGTCGTAATTTACGGAGATAGGTAATTCCGGGACGGGTATTTAAATCATCCAACACCCGATATCCACGGGGGTCATTCGAAACTTTGGCGACTTCGGAATCCTGATTGAGTAAGTTTCCGAACGTGATTGCCTGCGTCGGGCAAGTTTGCGCACACGCCGGTTTGACGTGGCCGTCGGGAATGACGGGTAAGCCATTGGCGCGACGGAATTCATGTCCTTCACGGATGCGTTGCACGCAAAATGTACACTTCTCCATTACACCTATCGAACGGACAGTTACATCGGGATTGAATACCATTTCCATCGGGTGCTGGATATTGTGTGCGCTGTACGGTGTGTTATCTACCAGCCAATTGAAGCGCCGCACTTTGTACGGACAATTATTTGAACAATATCGCGTACCGACACAACGATTATATGTCTGGACGTTCAACCCTTCGTCGTTATGCGTGGTAGCCACGACCGGACAGACGGTTTCGCAAGGTGCATTGGCGCAGTGTTGGCACAGCATGGGAGTATGCGTGACTTCAGGATTGTCTTCGTCTCCGGAAAAATAGCGGTCGATGCGAATCCACGACATTTCACGACCGCGAATCACTTCTTCTTTACCTACTACCGCGATATTATTCTCAGCTTGACATGCAATCGCGCAAGCATTACAACCGATACACGAATTGATGTCGATAGTCATTGCCCATCGAATCGGTTCCGTTGTCGGTGGATTCAATTTGGGTGGATACGCTCCCCACAGCGACTCATGTTCGCGTGGCCCACGCCCACCGGAATTCGGTTTCTCCAACCACTTATCGAAAGTCGTTTCCTGCACGATTGGTCGCCCTTCGACGTAGTTGTGACCTTGCGTATTCGCAAGTTTGTAGGTACGTCCGGTTTTTGACAACGAAACGGGGATACCACTGAACTGTATCCGCTCCCCATCGACCTGTGCTAGTGCGAACCCGTTGATACCGACGTTAT
>CAZPUW010000278.1:1396-4362 GCA_964589795.1 uncultured bacterium | reverse complement strand
GTAGTATTGAACTGGATTGGTAAAATTGTCTTTGACGATCTACTTCAATCTTTAGCAGTTCGGAGCGAGTTGATATTTGACATTTATGTTGTGATGCCAAACCACATACATTTGGTTGTAGCGCTGAATCGAGATGTTTCTGTTGCGGAATCTAAGAGATTTGAATCGCCGTCGAAAAATATTGGAGCATTTGTTCGTGCATTCAAAGCAATGTCAACAAAACATGTTCGGGACCGAATTAATAAACATGATTTCCAGGTTTGGCAACGCAATTACTATGACCACCGGATCAGAAACGAGTACGATTACGGGAATATCCAAAGGTATATAGCTGAGAATCCGTTAAGATGGACGTTAGATCAAGAGAATCCGGATTTGATTAGAAAAAAGGTTAAGTAAAAGACGCGGGCGTATTGCCATACGCCCCTACGGACAGAATAGAAGAATAAGAAAACGAGCGTATACCATACGCCCTACAATAGCATAAACAGGATTAACGAATGAGCAATAACGGACAAACCGTAACAGCGAAACAAGACGGCGAGATTCGCCAAATCATCGGCGTTGTCGTCGACGTAGCGTTCCCGGAAGGGTCGCTGCCGCCGCTGTATAACGCACTGCAAGTCACCCGCGGCGACGGGACCGAGATCGTGCTGGAAGTGCAGCAGCACCTCGGTAACAACACGATTCGCGCCGTTGCGATGGACAACACCGAAGGGTTGATGCGCGGACTAAAAGTGCGCGATACCAATTCGCAAATCAGCGTACCGGTCGGCCCGGAAACGTTGGGACGCCTTATCGACGTTATCGGAAATCCCATCGACCAATTGGGTCCGGTTAATTCGGCGGAACGTTGGCCAATCCACCGCCATGCTCCGAAATTCGAAGACCTCTCGACCGCAAACGAAATGTTCGAGACCGGATTGAAAGTTGTCGATTTGCTCACACCTTATGCAAAGGGCGGGAAAATTGGTCTGTTAGGTGGTGCCGGTGTCGGCAAAACCGTGCTCATCATGGAACTAATCAACAACGTCGCAAAAGCCCATGGCGGTATTTCGGTATTCGCCGGTGTTGGTGAGCGTACCCGTGAAGGAAACGATTTATTGCGGGACATGGTGGAATCAAACGTTGTGCGTTACGGCGATGATTTCGATATGCACGACTTTGATTTAACAAAAGTCGATAAAAAAGGGCTCAAGGATTCGAAAATTGCTCTGGTATTCGGACAAATGAACGAACCGCCGGGATGCCGCCAACGTGTTGCGTTGTCGGGTTTGACGGTCGCTGAATATTTCCGCGACGTCGAAGGAAGGGACACACTTCTCTTCATCGACAATATTTTCCGTTTCACACAAGCCGGCTCGGAAGTTTCCGCATTACTTGGCCGTATGCCGTCTGCAGTGGGTTACCAACCGACTCTCGCAACGGAATTGGGTGAATTACAGGAACGTATTGTTTCGACAAAGAAGGGTTCGATTACCTCGATACAAGCAATTTACGTACCTGCGGACGACTTGACTGATCCCGCCCCGGCAACAACGTTCTCACATTTGGATGCAACGACGGTGTTGTCGCGCAAGATTTCCGAAATGGGAATCTATCCCGCGGTCGATCCGCTCGATTCAACTTCGCGCATCATGGATCCGCTGGTTATGGGCGATGAGCACTACAACGTTGCAAAACGCGTGCAGGAAATTCTGCAACGTTATAAGGATTTACAGGATATTATTTCGATTCTTGGTATCGATGAATTGTCCGATGAAGATCGCCAAACAGTAGAACGGGCGCGGAAAATCCAGAAATTCCTTTCGCAACCGTTTTTTGTTGCGGAACAATTCACCGGCAAACCGGGAAGATTTGTTAGCGTCAAAGATACCATATCAAGTTTCAAAACAATTATCGAAGGACATTGCGATAACATCCCGGAAGGGGCGTTTTCATTCTGTGGAGGCATCGATGATGTTTTCGACAATGCGAAAAAGATGGGTGTGAAAGTTTAGTAGAGAAGCAAA
Source organism: uncultured bacterium (assembly GCA_964589795.1). Classification (GTDB taxonomy): domain Bacteria; phylum Electryoneota; class JAOADG01; order JAOADG01; family JAOADG01. The sequence continues at coordinate 2,350 of CAZPUW010000278.1, read as the reverse complement.
ATGTCACTAAATTTAGAAATTGTTACACCTCGCGGAGTTGTATTTCAAGCAACGGCACGACACGTAAAATTGCCCGGTTCGGCTGGAGAATTCGGATTGCTAACGGGTCATATTCCATTTATGACAACATTACAAACCGGTGTCATCGAATTGGATGTGGAAACTGGAAAACCCGAGCGTGTGGCGATTTCTGCGGGATTCGTTGAAGTTTTGCCGAATAAAGTCGTTATTCTCGCAGAAACCGCTGAAACGGCGGAATCAATCGACTTGACTCGTGCTGAAGCGGCGCGGAAAAGGGCTGAGGAGGGTCTTCGTACGAGTGAAAACCCAATTGAACGAGAAAGATTTCACTCAGCGGTGATGAGGGCGCGAGCAAGAATTAAAGCGGGTTCGGGTACTCCCTGAGACATCTTATCAATTAATAGTTTATTAAAAATTCAATAACCGGTCAGAGGCATTCGCTAAGCTCTGACCGGTTATTTATATTAGAAGTTCATCCGGTCTTGACTTGACGGTTGAAAGCATTCATATTTCGTGTAAATTAAGTTGTAACAAGAATCACTATTCCCGAAATGGTCAATTGAGATCGAAGGTAGGGGTGCAAGAATGATCCAAACGGCGATACGCATTGCCGGGCGTATATGCTTGGCGTCGTCCGTTTTCGTGTTATTTACTGCCTCATTTGCCGGCGAAATGCCGGCGGGGTGGATCGATCGCGTATTTACGCGCGCGAAGGCGGTACACGTGGCAAAAGAAATGACAGGTTTCACTGCCACGCTACAATTGCGCGAAGCATTTTTGGCGCAACTAATCGAAGGTAACAACAAGGAAATTCGCAGCCGTAGCCGTGTCGGAGGTCAAATACCGAACCTGGATTGGCCAGAATCTCACGTCGCCGATTATTGGCAGCTCAAAGACACCCTGAACCTGCTGAATAGTTATGAAGAATATCGA
>CAZPUW010000278.1:0-1386 GCA_964589795.1 uncultured bacterium | reverse complement strand
CCAAGAATACACCGCAAAACTCGCCGCGGCCCGCCGCATCCGCCACGACCTTCTCGCCACCGGTTCGCCACTCGACATCGAACGGATGCGTGGAAATGATTGGACTTCTTTTCAAGCGTTAATCGCAGGCAATGGCGGCGAAGAAAAATCTTCGTTCGACCCCATTCTTGGCTTGATGACCTCGGATGAATATGCGCGGAATTATCCACAGGCGCTTGCCGACAGTTTCTGGTTTTATCGTGGTGAAACGGCGTTAAGCGGTGGTTACTACGATGACGCCATTACCGCTTACCACAAAGTTGTTACTCAGGAAGGATCGCCGTTCCGGCGATTTGTGTTCGTTCGGCTCGCGTTCCTGTATGAAGAAGTAGGCGACGCGGAAAACATCGAAGCTAACTGGAAAATGTGGGTTGCAGCCGGTAAGCCGAATGCAAGCGAAGGAAGAATTCAATTCTTTACCGGAAAAAACCGTTATGAGAATAGCGACTATGCCGGTGCAACCGAAGCGTTATTGACCGTTCCCGCCAACAGTATTTATAAACAACAATCCGATTTAATTCTCGGTATGTGCTATGGAATGACAAACCAATACGATAACGCACTGAAAACATTGAAACCGCTTGCTTACGACAAGTCCGTCGGCAAAGAGCGGGTAACGCCGGAAATGAAGCTGTTTGCGAAAATCAAATATGCCCAAATCCTCAACCTTGCCGGACACTCCGACGAAGCTTTGAAAGAAATCTCCCAATTAAGTTCGCGTGAAATGTACGGCGATCAGGTTCTCATCACGCGCGCGTGGATATATCGGACGATTCCCAAATACGGCGATACGCTAACGGCGACTTTGGATACGCTGATTACCCGCTCGGCCTGGAGCCCGTATGTTCCGATGGCTTCCGCATGGAAAGCCGAATTGACGGAACTGCAAAAGGGTACTGCGGCGGCAATGCCGGCTTATGAAAAACTGTTCACGATGGTGGAACAAAACAAGCAAATCGCCGACTATGCCGACGAACGGTATCGCTTGTACGATTTAGACAACCAATTGTCGTTGGTCGAAGGCGATGTACTTCGTGCAAATGACATCGGTCTATTCGCAAAATTCCTCGATGAACGGCGCAAAGTCCGGTTGTTAATTCAGCGTAACAAATATGGCGCGACCCTTGTCGCGATTCCGCAGTTACAAGGTTTGTATACCGAGGAAGTCACTGTCGGAAATATGGTCAGCAACCTCGAATCGGTTCGGCGTGATGTGGATTCGGATCGTAGCGGCAAGTTGATGAAAAAGTACATCAAATTGCAGATGAAGGGCGATGAACTGACCAGCAACCTTGATGAACTGATGACGCGCGCAAACCAGATGACACCTGCGCTACAACGACAGCA
>CAZPUW010000277.1:0-4390 GCA_964589795.1 uncultured bacterium | reverse complement strand
CAATGAAGTTGCGAATCGGTCGGAACCGCCGCATTTTTGATTCAAACATGGAGTAACGTGACCAGTTTAGTATTTGCGCGCAAAATTGCCGCACTTCTTGACGAAAAACAAGCAAACGATATCACGATTCTCGATTTACGAAAAGTTCCGCAAGTTGCGGACTTTTTTGTGGTCGCTACAGGTTCGGTGGATTTGCATGTCCGCTCACTCGCAGATTTTGTCGAGAGCTCTTTACGCGAAGGGAGATCGCCGCGTAAACCATACTCGCGTGAAGGACAAGCGAACTTATCGTGGGTAATTCTTGATTACGGAGACGTAGTCGTGCATGTTTATCGTCCAGAATCCCGACGGTACTATCAGTTGGATAAACTTTGGGGCGACGTTCCCCGCATAACAATTCAAGCCGCAAAACGCGCATCCACCAGCCATGACTCATGATTTTCGGGACTCACTAAGGCGGCGTATCGAATCGTCCGCCTTGCTATACAACGTCGATGCTTCAGTCGCAACCATCGAAGTCACGCGCGAGGAAAAATTCGGCGACCTAACAACCAATGCCGCAATGGTATGGGGACGCGAACTGAAACGGAATCCGCGCGAACTGGCGGCTGAGTTGCTGACGCAATGGAACTTTCCTGACGAATTCTTCGAAGAAGCTACCGTCGCCGGACCGAGTTTTATCAACCTCCGGCTGAAAAAAAATACTTTCGCTGAAATCATGCACAGTATCCTCGAAAGTGAGATTCCATTCGGACATCTCGCAAAAGGGGAACACACCAAAAAATGGCTGATAGAATTTGTCTCAGCGAATCCAACCGGCCCCTTGAATATTGTCTCCGCCCGTACCGCGGCGGTTGGTGATGCACTCGCACGAATTATTGAATCGCAGGGGAATCTTGCCGACCGTGAATTTTATGTAAACGATGCAGGAAATCAAGTTCGCCTATTCGGTGAATCGGTTGTTGCAAGAATTAAACAGGAACAGGGTGAAGCGGCAGAAATACCCGAGGGTGGGTATCAAGGAAATTATGTAATCGAATTGGCGAAACGCGCCATGCAAGCCGGTATCGATACACATGATACACAGGAGGTGGGGCAGTGGGCTATCGAGCAGATAGTAGTATCGCAAAAAATAATTTTGCACAAATATCGAGTTGACTTCCAGAATTGGTTCCATGAATCGGAATTACATGGTGATGATAAGGTCAATACGGCATTTAATGAATTAAAAGAGTTGGGCTATGTGTATGAGAAAGATGGCGCACAATGGCTCCAGTCAACCGCTCACGGCATCGACGATAAGGATCGGGTAATCATTACATCGGCAGGGAATCCGACATACGTGATGGCGGATATCGCTTATCATTTAGAAAAATATCGACGGGGATACGACTGTTCGGTAAACTTTCTCGGCCCAGACCATCACGGCACAATAGCGAGGTTGATGGCGGCATTGAAGATGCTTGGCATCCCTGATGGCTGGCATGAGATTAAGCTGATTCAACAAGTGAATCTCCTTCGTAACGGCGAAGCAGTAAAGATGTCGAAGCGGGCAGGGGAAATAGTCACACTCGATGATTTGTTGGAAGAACTTGGCGATAACGCTACAGCGGTAGATGTAGCAAGGTACTTTTTCTTGCAACGGAAAGTAACGACACCGCTCGATTTCGATTTGGACTTAGCGAAGAAACAGAGCGAAGAAAATCCAGCTTTCTATGTTCAATATGCCTACGCAAGAATTTGCTCGATTTTGCGACAACCGGGTGCGGAAGAATTCCTGAACGAATTGTGGAATCCCACTTTTATCGCATTACTACAGGAATCAGAGACCCGCACTGTTATTCGGAAATTTATGGAGTATCCACTGGTACTCGAACGATGTGTAGAGGCGGTCGATCCGAATGCGTTGCCGACGTATCTGACCGAATTGGCAGCAACATTCCATAAGTTTTACCATCATCACCGGGTGCTTGGACAGGAACGGGAGTTGACGATTGCACGGGTTTGTTTGCTTCGGGCAGTGAAAAATGTATTAGCTGACGGGTTAGGATTGTTAGGAATAACAGCACCGGAACAGATGTAAATACGGGTAATAGGCAACGGGTAACAGGTAACAAAAAGCTTGCTCCATACGTTGCCCGGAAGTTATAAATAAGAGAACAACAAAGGGTTTGTAAAATGAATTCAATTTTGGTTGTCGGTTCAGCGGCTTTGGATACCATTGAGACAGCAGCCGGCAAAGCGGATGATTGCGTCGGTGGTTCAGCGCTGTATTTTACAGCGGGAGCGTCGTTATTTGCACCGGTTTCAGTCGTGTCGGTAGTCGGAAAAGATTTTCCCCATAAAAAAATCGAATTTTTAGCACAACGCAAAGTCGATCTTGGTTCGCTTGAAATCGCAGATGGCAAGACTTTCCGGTGGGGTGGGCGGTACGATAAGAACTTACTCAGCAGGGAAACGCTATTTACCGAATTGAATACATTCGAAACGTTCGAACCGAAAATCCCTGAGCACTTGCAAAATACGGATTTACTGTTCCTCGGCAACATCCTGCCGGAACTCCAGATGTCGGTACTCAACCAAATAACGAAACCGAAATTTGTTCTGCTCGATACGATGAACCTCTGGATTAATCATCGGCTGGAAGCACTATTGCAGGTTATCGCGAAAGTGGATGCTATCGTAGTAAATGATGAAGAAGTAAGACAACTAACAGGTTTCGTGAACATCCCGAAAGCAGTGAAAAAACTACACAGCATGGGACCTAAACTGGTTATCGTGAAGCGCGGCGAACATGGTGCGACATTGCATCACGTCGATGGCGACTTTTTTGCGTTACCGGCATTACCCATTGAAGAAGTAGTAGATCCGACCGGATGCGGTGATTCATTTGCCGGTGGATTTATTGGCAGATTAGCGATGGAAGGGGTATTAACACCTGCAACATTCCGTCGTGCGCTTGTTTCAGGCACGGTAGTAGCGAGTTTTACGGTACAAGCATTCGGGCTCGACCGCCTTGTAACTGTTACACCTTCTGAATTAGCTGCACAAGAAGCGAAACTTCTAAGTGCTGTCCGCGTTCCATAATGGTTACGCCCCCTTATATACCGTTAGAATGGTGTGGCGACCGGTTGCGCTGGATAGATCAAACAGCTCTACCAGCCCATTTAAACTATAAGGAAAGTAAGCGGGTTGAGGATGTAGAAGAGGCAATCAGACGGTTGGAAATACGGGGAGCCCCGCTAATCGGAATTACGGCTTTATACGCAGGAGCATTGTATATAGCAGGAAATGCGCCAAATAGCCGTTGTAAGCAACTACAATCTGTACATTTCGATCGCTTGCAGGAAATTGGCAGAGTGCGTCCGACTGCCGTAAATTTAATGAATGCGGTTACGCACTTGCTCCGCGAGTTGGAAAGTAACCCTGACAGGTTGGCATTGGATGTGGTTATGTCGGTGGCAAGTTCTTTGCATAATTACGAACGGCATGCATGTCAAAAAATCGCAAAAAATGGTGCACAGCTTTTAACGGACAATAGTGCCATACTGACACATTGCAACACCGGACCATTAGCGACCGGGGGGTTGGGAACTGCATTAGGTGTGATACTCTATGCTGTTAACGAACTCGGTAAAAAACTCACGGTGTATGCGACTGAGACCGGACCACTACGGCAAGGGGCACGGCTTACTGTTTGGGAGCTAAAGCAATGGGGTGTTCCGGTTACGCTGATACCGGATAGCGCGGTTGCGTCATTGCTATCGACCGAGAAAATTAGTGCAGTAATCGTCGGAGCCGACCGGGTTGCACGAAATGGGGATTTTGCAAATAAAATCGGGACTGCAGGAATTGCTGCAAATGCTCAACTTGCCGGTGTTCCGTTTTATACCGCGTTTCCGTGGACAACGGTGGATAGTGGAATTGATTCCGGAAGCTCGATTCCAATCGAATTTAGAAGCGGAGAAGAAGTTTGGAATAATGCAGGTTATACCGAAAGTAATCATCCTTCGGTATGGAACCCTGCGTTCGACGTTACGCCATCAGAACGGGTAACGAACTTTATAACAGATCGCGGTGTATTCACACGCGATACTTTCGCAACGTATTTGACACAGCCGGTACGTTGAATATCTACCAAAGGAGAAAATAGTGAAGAAGCTAATGTATGGCGCGGCGATGCTCGCGTTATTAGCAGTGATGGGATGTGGAAATTCTACCATCCGATCCGCCGAAATTTATATGCAGCAAAACGACGGTGTGAATGCCCGACGAATAATTAACGAAGGATTGCCGACAATACCAAACGGCAGCGTAAAAGCCGAGGCATATTCGATGCTTGCCCATATAACATCGGAAGAACTGATGGTATTAGAAAATCAAGCGAAGA
>CAZPUW010000276.1:3744-4391 GCA_964589795.1 uncultured bacterium | reverse complement strand
ATCGACAATCGAGGTATCTGAAATGCTAAGCATGCTGGCATTTATTTGGGTGATGATTTGTTGGGCCGGAGTGGGAATCACCATGGCGTTCCGCTTCACAAAAAAACGAACAGAAACCGTGCAAACCCGCAATACGCAGTCATTGATTGGATTTTTACTCGAAGCACTCGGATTCGCTTGCGTATTCATTCACCGCGATTTGTTTACCGTCATTGTGTTCACGTCGTGGATGACGATACTGTTTCCGATATTCGCATCGTGGCTTGCCACGTGGTCGGTGCTTCTCATCTATCGCGCAATCCGCGAACTGGGCAAGCAATGGGCTGTTTCGGCACGTATCATCGAAGGGCACAAATTGGTCACGACCGGGCCATATGCGATTGTGCGGAATCCTATCTACTCAGGATTGTTCGGGATGCTGATTGCCATCGGTTTGGTGATGGCGCACTGGCAGTTACTTTTGCTCGGAATCGTACTGTATTGGGTGGGGACGACGATACGAATCAAGGCGGAAGAAAAACTGCTGTTTGCTTCGTTCGACAGCCAATTTGCGGATTATGTCGCCAAGGTTCCAGCGTTGATACCACAGCGGCTCTTTGCCCGGTAGCGGAAATGGGTTATACTTGAAAACTTAGCTTGGATTAACT
>CAZPUW010000276.1:0-3734 GCA_964589795.1 uncultured bacterium | reverse complement strand
TTCTTCCCATTAAACATTTATTCTATGTATTAGGGGGTAACCTGCCGTTTGGCGGTGTGGTGCCGCTTTTCGTCGTGCTCGTAGTGGCAGAAGCGGCGTGGTTTTTCCTGACCAAAATGTCAGAACGACATACCCATGCAGAAGCTATCAAAGGGGCATTCTACATCCTCATTGCGTGGGGATTGCTGTATATCGTCATTATTGCGCTGTTTCCCGCACCACCGATGCCGGTACGGTTGTCGGTGTATCCGCTCGGCGGGCCGAATATGCCGGAGGGGATGGGTAACCAATTAGCGAGTGAAATCGAAGAAGCGGTCGCGTCGGTGCATCCGAGATGGTGCGTCGGGGCGTTCCACCGGTTGGGAATGCCAGTGCCTGCTGCGACAAGTGTACCGTCGAATATTGCCGGAATTATTCCTCTGATACAGCTCGATTGGGTCGTGTGCGGTGAATGGAAGACGCAAACTCTCGATGCCTCGAGTGTCGAATTGCGGCTGAAACTGGTACGGGCGGGATCCCATGACACCCTCCACATCAATATCAGCGGTGAGACTGATCAAGCGATAAAGTTTGCGGCGACGAAGATTACCGAACTCGCGCACCTGACGCACTCGACAGCGACAATCGCACCACTGACACCGGCGTGGCGGATTGCCTGTGCGCGGACGCAGGTCGTGACGAAGTATGACACGACGCAACAAAAATTGTGGCGGGTTGCGCTTCACTCCGACCCGAAATCGCTCGGTGGTGTGACGTCGATGATTTCATATTTCATCGACCATCCGGGGGTGGATACGCTGTTGTTCCATATGGCGCCGACGGCACAGCAACTCATCAAAATCGGCGACCGGTATATCCCGTTCCTTATTACCATCGGACAATGGCACCGTTCACGGGGAGACAAGAAAGCTGCGTCGAATAGCTGGTTGCGGGCGGAAATCCTCGCACCGGTACGCCCGGAAATCCACTACTATCTCGGGACGCTCGATTCGGATTTGGTGAAGACGAAATACGAAACTACCCCTCAGGAGCATCTCGAACGCGCAGTAGAGCTCGACCCCGGTTATGAATTGGCGCGGATGCAGTTGGTGCTGGCGATGCCGATTAACACAATACAGCATAAATATGAAAAGACAGTTGAGGCGGGACTGGCAATCAATCCGAGTTCGCTGATGTTATTGTCGCGGCGGGCGTATTACCAAATTTTGTTGAACCAGAATGACCAAGGGATTGCGACAATCAACCAAATTATTGCGGTCGATCCCGGTAATGCTGATGCGTATTACAATTTAGGTATCGGATATATCCAAAAAGGGGATACCGCGTCGGCAATGAAAGAATTTTACAAGAGTTACTCGATGAACGGCACTGTTGAGAATCTATTTTATCTTGCGACCATATACGAAGAACGTGCCGTGTGGGATTCTGCGATATATTATTATGAACAGCGCTACAAATACGGTTCCAAGTCACAAGACCCTCTTGCGACTGAACATGCCCGAATCCGAATGCTTAAACTTTTAGACGAGCACGAGCAAACCACCATTCCCTCGAAAAAGAAATAAAATGGCAACTGTCAAAACACTTAACGAGGAAGAGTAAATGGGTTTTTCACGACCATTGGTTATGGGAATTCTCAATATCACACCGGATAGTTTTTCGGATGGTGGTAAGTATCCGACCGTCCAAGTCGCTATCGCTCATGCGGGACGGATGATTGCGGAAGGGGCGGACTGGATTGACATCGGTGGCGAATCGACACGCCCGAATGCTGAACCAGTGGAACCGCTTATTGAGCAACGGCGGGTAATTCCTGTTATAGAGCAGTTATGCGATACAGTGAGCGGAGCAAGAATTTCCATCGATACCCGTAATTCGGAGACAGCAAAGTTAGCGATTGAAGCTGGCGCGCAGATGGTGAATGACGTGTCGGGCGGGTTGCATGATAAGGAGATTCTAAGCGTTGTAGCGAAAACGGAAGCACAATACGTCATAATGCACATGCGCGGCTCACCACTGAATATGGCGGAACTGACAAAGTATAAAAATGTCGCGGACGATGTAAAGCAGGAACTCCTCACCCGGGTCGGAGCGGCAATAAAAGCAGGCATAGATAAAAGCAAGGTATTGATTGATCCGGGTATCGGTTTTGCGAAAACACCCGAACAAAGCTATCAATTGTTGCGCGAACTATCGAAGTTTTGCGACACCGACTATCGGGTGGTTGTCGGTTGTTCCCGAAAACGGTTAATCGGGTTCATCGACCAATCTACACCGGATAAGCGATTAGGCGGTTCCGTGGCGCTGGCGGCTTATTCCGTGCTTCAAGGCGCGGCAATGGTGCGTGTCCACGACGTTGCGGAAACCCGGCAAGCGGTCGATGTAGCGGCTTACCTGCGCGGTTTTGCGAAAATGCAGTTTGTATGAGTATTTTTTAGCTTATTCATCAGTAACGATTTACCCATCGAGAAAGGTGCAACGTCATGTTCGGCGGATTTTCAGGTATGAACCAACTGTCCATACGCGATGCCGTTCCTGATGATATGGAAACCATTCTAACGGTAGAACGCGACGCGTATCGCGACCCATGGGGTGAAGAATCGTTCCGGATATTAATGACTATTCCCAAAGGGATAGCGTTGGTAGCCGCTTTCCGGTTCCCGGTAGCATATGCATTCGGACGGGTAACCGTAGATGAAGGGGAATTACTCAATCTGGCGGTAGCTCGTCAATACCGGAAACGGAACGTGGGACGGATGCTACTCAACGGTTTTCTCCAGCGCTGCTGGCAATATGGCGCTGCGAAGGTGTTTTTAGAAGTACGCGTCGGCAATTCGGGTGCAGTTCAATTATACCGCTCCGCCGGTTTCTCGATTGTCGGTCGCAGGAAAGAGTATTATCAGGATGGAGAGGATGCATTTATCATGCAGCTTCCTAAGCCATCCGACCTTACGAGGGTGTAAATGACCTGGTTCAAACGCGAAAAGGAAGGTATCGCTCAAGATACTGAAAAGCGCGATACTCCCGATGGATTATGGGAAAAATGTAAAGGGTGCGGCGAAATCTTATTCAAGAAATCGCTTGCTGAAAACGAATGGGTTTGCCCGAAGTGCGATTTTCATTTCCGGTTACCCGCAACCCGTTATTTTGATTTGCTTTCGCCGGACGAAGAAGTCAAAGAGATTTATTTTGGCGTTCATCCACAAGATCCGCTTGGATTTGAAGATACCAAGAAGTATGGCGACCGTATCGTCGATTTGAAGAAAAAGACCGGACTGGATGACTGTCTGCGGGTTTCCCGCGGTACATTGGGTACCAACCGCGTAGTGAATGCCGTAATGGATTTCAGTTATATGGGTGGTTCGCTGGGTAGTGTTACCGGCGAAATTTTCGCACAAGCGGTACAACTTTGTCTTAAAGAAAAACGGGCATTCATCGTTGTTTCTTGTTCCGGTGGTGCGCGAATGCAGGAAGGGGTTTTATCCCTTATGCAGTTAGCAAAGATGAGCGCATGGCTCACTAAGCTCGCCGATGCAAAACTTCCGTTCATCAGCATCCTTACCGACCCGACAACTGGTGGCACCAGTGCGAGTTTCGCAATGCTCGGCGACGTGATTATCGCTGAGCCGGGAGCGGTAATTGGCTTTGCCGGAGCGCGAGTGATTAAACAAACCATTGGACAGGACTTACCTCCGGGCTTCCAACGCAGTGAATTCCTACTCGAGCATGGTTTT
>CAZPUW010000275.1:0-4419 GCA_964589795.1 uncultured bacterium | reverse complement strand
TTCGCGCGGTATGATTTACCTTCATTCGTTTATCCAAACCATCCAAATTGGATTCCCAAAGTAATTATTCCGTTCATCGGATTTGCGACTGCGTTGCTTTATTACAAATCGGGGTTACGTGGTGGAATATTTGTCTCGACAGGGATAGTAATTGGTTCATTCGGACTATCGATCTTGCTAACCACTAACTTAATTTTTGCTATTCGTCAAAGTGTACGTGCACCTTTAATTAGGTTGCTACCTCTTAGTGCAATACTCGCAGCAATAGTATGTACGGCACTCTTATATTTTACTGGAAATAAAGTAACTGGATTGATTGTTTGTGCATTCATCTTGTTGGCTATTCCTGTCGCGGTAATAGTACATCGCTTTCTGCATTACTCACTTCTTTCGTTTACAACACTTTGTCTCGCGGCATGGCCGGCGATTATTCTACCTAAAGGTTCTTGGTATGTTGAAGCTTTTGGTCCTATACTAATAGTATGTGCATTCATACGAAATGCGAAATCCGACAATAAGTCATTTTTCCCGGCTACGGCAATCTATGTTGTAAGTGGATTGTATCTGATTTGGAATATTGTGGCACTCGTGTTTTCCCCTATACCTGATTCAGTGTCGGCTTTCAAGATTTTTTCTATCGTGGGACAAGTACTTTTTCTGTTTGGAATATTGGAAAACCTTCGAACAAGATCCGATTTATATGCCGTTATTTTTGGTTTTTTAGTAGGTACTGCTATTATACTCGTGATTATGCTTCAGAGTACTTGGCATCAGATTACGCATATTGATCCGCTAAGATTTTTTGTATACGGAATCCGCGCCACTGTGGGGGATCAAAATGCCAATAATGCCGTGATACCTATACTTGGTGGCGCATTATTGACACTTGCGATTGCAATTAAAGTACGGGGGTTTGCACAATATGTTTCAATAATATTTTCCTTGCTTTGTATAGGTGTAATTCTTTTATCCGGCTCCCGTTCTGCCGAAGTTGCTTTGTTCGGTGGCGGACTAATTATGACGGCAAAATACCCAAAGTGGAGACGTATTCTACTCACCAGTACTTTATTGTTGCTTGTCGCGATTGGCATTGCGTATTTAGTAAATCCCACTGCTACCAAAATTTTAACTCGCACACGTCGGTTGGATAGTGGTCGATTACTTTTATGGCAAACTGCATGGAATTTAACTCTAAAGCACCCATTTGTAGGATATGGTCCAAATACATCAAAAGATCTATTACCTCTATTTGTAGCTTCGTATTCTGCAAGTGGAATCTTTTGGAAAGGGGGAAAAGCACATAATGCTTTGATTTCTGAGGGATTTGAGAGTGGTTTAATCGGAATGGCATTATTAATTCTAATTTACATATTTATGTGGCGATTCATTATAAAAATACCTGATCGAGAAGATTCACCTTGGAAACTTGCAGCGATTGGCTTGTTTGTGGGTTATATACTGCGCAGCTTTTTTGAGACAAGTGGATTCCTTTTTGTTCAATCTTCATTGGGAGATTGTTATCAATCATTGCTCGCTTTGATTATCGTTACCGGGGAAATACTTCCAAACGATAAACGGGATTGGAAAAAGTTATTAACCGGTGAACAAGTCTAATCTTGTTCGCACCTAAACCCAATGACATCAATAATCCCGTCTTCTTCTTCTCCACGTAAATCACTCCTGCATATCACAGGGTTGCTGTTAATTTCACGCGGTGCGGGTTGGTTGCTCGGGTTCGTGCGCGAAATGACGATTGCTGCGTTGTTTGGTGCTTCTCGCGTAGTAGATGCGTTTGTTGTGGCAAATGTTCTGCCAAGCGCAATTTTTTCTATGCTAAGTACTGTGCTCTCAAGTACCATCATTCCACATTACATCTCTGTTAAAGCAACCGATGGTGAAGAGGGCGCTCGCCATACTCTTCGTGCAATTCTGACTCAATTATTAATAGCAACTATCGTGATTTCGATTATCGTGATTATTTTTGCGTCACAGATTATCCATTGGTTTGCTCCCACTTTTTCCCCTGAAGACACAGCGCGTGCAATTCGATTTATTCGCATTCTCATACCAGGAATAATTGGTGCCTCAGTTTTCCTTGTTTTGCAAAATGTCTTCCAAATTTATGATAAATGGACGCGACCTGCTTTGGGGATGCCGATTGCTCATAGTTTTGCAATTTCCATGCTGGTAGCTGGTAGTATCTGGATAGGTACCGATGTGTTAGCATGGAGTTGGTTGACTGCTTTTCTTATCCTTCCGTTAGTTTTGTTACCCGGTAAACTAAGTCGTGGTTTTCTCGGTTTGCAATTGCGTGATCCACATGCTACGGAATTCTATCGACTTGCGGTTCCACTTGTGATTGCAAGCGCATTGGGCTCGGTGGTACAAATTGTAAACCGGTATCTTGTTTCCAGTCTTCCCGCAGGAGAGTTATCTTCGCTTTCCTATGCTCAACGCGTGTATACAATGTGTGGTGAGTTGGTGATGGCAACGATTGTTCCGGCACTTTTCCCACGGCTAACCGAATCCGCAGTAGATGCAACACGAGAAGAGTATACCGGTTTCTTGGAAAAAACTTTTTTAGGAATTACGATTGTTACAATCGCTGGTGCGACGATTCTCGGAGGACTCACTTTACCGATAGTTGAAGTAATATTCGAACGAGGTGCATTTACTCCCGCCGATTCATTGCGCGTAGCAAAAATATTATTTGCTTTTTCTGGGACTCTGGTTTTTTTTGTTCCGTTAATCTTCGTTTACCGAACGTTTTTTGCAAACCGTAATGGAATAGTCCCCACAATCGGAATGTTCGTTGGTTCCGGTTTGGATATTTTTCTTTGTTTCAAATTAATCGGACCGCTTGGCACACCCGGCTTAGCGGTTGCATCGATGTGCGGCGCGTGCTTCCAATTTACTTTACTAATAATATTCTCCACCAGGTTCAATGTTTTTCTTCCCGGTAGAAAAATTTTTTGGTTATATGTGAGAGGGTTATTTACAGCTGCAATTGTCGTGATCATTCTGCGTTGGCTGGATACTTCGTTGAGAACGACATGGGAAACTCATTTGCTTTGGATACGATTACTGCGATTGGGAGGGTTGGTAATTGTTGGTGGAGGGTTGTTTGCAATACTGGCTAAACTCTGCCGAGTACCCGGTTACGATTTAATTCAAACACATCTTACAACCGCTTTACACCGCGTTCGTTCTTCGGTATTTCCTCCCTCCGCTTCCGTTTGACGGTATCGATGGTTGATGGCGCCCGAAACCGCTCATCTGTGAAACGACCGGCATCGAACGCTTTCACCATCGTATTCGCCCATACTGGTAACGCGACGACACCACCAGTTTTCTTCGGGCCTAATGACCGCGCCGGATCATCAAATCCTATCCATACCCCCAAAGCGACCTGTGGAGTGTAACCGACAAACCACGCGTCAGTAAAACTGTTCGTCGTTCCGGTTTTACCTGCCGCATCCGCCCGGAAATGATAGATACTGCGAGCCGGGGCACCAGTTCCGGCATTGATTACATCGCGCAACATATCAGTTATTAGGTATGAAGTCTCCTCATCGATGACTTCAGTACGAATCGGATGGTATTGTAAAATGGTCGCACTGGTGTTGTCCTCGATTTTAGAGATATAGTATGTCTTCGGCAGGATGCCACCTTGACCCCATGCACCATACGCATTTACTGCCTCAATTAGCTTGATGCCGTTGGCTCCGATTGCGATTGGTAAGTAGTGCTGGATAGTAGAGGTAATCCCCATCCGGTGGGCAAAATCTATTACCGGCTGTATTCCGGTAAAATCTTTACAGACACGAATTGCGCACAAATTCAGTGACTGTTTTAATGCATCCCTAAATTGATAAATACCACCCGATTTACCGTCATAATTTTGTGGACGCCATGTTTTCTGATTTGGAATGGCTATTACAATCGGTGCATTTGACACTTTGGTATCCGGTTCAAATCCCATTTTTAGCGCCGTTGCATACACAAAGGGTTTGAAAGTGGAACCGGGTTGGCGGGTAGCTTGTACAGCCCGGTTGTACTTCGAGCGGGCGAAATCCCTTCCCCCCACCATCGCGAGTATTCCGCCGGTACGTGGGTTGATAGCAATCGCCGCTACCTGTAACTTTTCGGTTTCCGGTAGCAGCGAATCAAGCAAAGGAATGTTTTTCTCAATGTCGCCGTATTTCGCAAACATCTTCGGATGAACCCGCCGCAACCAATTCGGGCCGCCTAACCGCCGGTAAGATTGCGGTAAATAGATTTTATCCTGTTCTTTAAAATGATCGCGTATCGATTCTTCCAACCATTTTTGCATTTTCGAATCAAGCGAAGTGGTAATTTTCAAGCCATCTTTTAGATAGTCCACACCCAGCGTATCAGAACGTTCTTCCAATTCCTGCC
>CAZPUW010000274.1:0-4439 GCA_964589795.1 uncultured bacterium | reverse complement strand
AGTTTACCATCAAATAATCTGACTGGAATCTATCTGTACAACACTCAGAACGCACCTACCCACGTATCCCATGCAAGTTCGGACATCGATTCACTGTTTATGAACGATCCCGACACAACAAAGACGGCGTTCTGGCGAAACATTTGGGTGAATAATACCGGAAAAGGATTTGCCGACACCGATCACCGGAAGTCACTTGTACTTCGACATTGCATCATTAACGATACTGCGGCGCACGCACCATTACTGACTTCACCGGGTGCCGGTATTCTCATCACGGCAAGTTTGTTTAGAATCGATAGCATACAGGTTTTGAATATCAAGAGTGGCAACGCGCTCGATTTACAGCAAATTCCCAGCGCACCCACTGATTACCATATTTCGAATAGCAGGTTTGCCTATGTAAAAGGCGGGAAAACTTACGATCAAAGTAATGGCGTAAAAATGACGGCAGCCTATCCGTTATTCGATCTTTGTAACATTGACCATAACGGAAATTCCGGCGCAATTAGTATTGGCGCTTCACAACCATTTTTCGGGGGGACAGCTGGACGCCCGGGAAATCTGATTCATGACAATCTGCAACTGATTGGTACTACCGTTGCGATGTCGGACTCGATGTACCGGGCACAATACACGCAGATCTGCAATACCGGCCACGAACCGGCTCCATACGTTGCTTGGAATCAGATTTTCAGTAATGCAACCGATCCTAACTTTGCACGGAGCAGATTGATCTTTCGTAATATATTGCCGGATTCGGTATATTATATGAATGATACAACGTATAAAATACGCTTTAATGGAGTTTGGTGGGGTGTGACAGATACGAATAACTTAACCAATAGAATGTACGCAACGTGGTATCATCCAGGACCCCCATTAGACACTGCACAAGAACCAACTGCTCTTTATCGAAATCCGTTACCAAACGCACCGGATGATGGCATTTGGACTCCTTCACTCGGGCGAGATTTGGATGCAGTACGACACATCATTGGCGGAGATTACCCTGGCGCAGGTTCAATTTTATCGGATCTCATCAACGATGAACAAGCTGACTGGCAGATGCGTGCGCATGCCGTGCCACTTCTATTCGGTGTGAACAATTTGATGGGCTGGACATTCGAACAGAATCTGGCGTTGCAAGAGAGCTTGGCAACCCGCTTTACCGGTACTGACATGTATCCAGTGGTGCGTAACTACAAACCATTGTTGGCTCTGCTGCACGACAAGCCTGACCTTGCTTATGAGACCTACCAGCAATTCCAATTGTTCCCGCTCTGCTACGAGGATTCGATTGCCACGGCGATTGCCTTGTTGGAATTGAAGCCCGTAATGGGACCGGATAATAAGGTCGCTCCTGCATTTCTTACCGAGCAGGCAAGGGTGCAAAGAATTCATGAACTCGAACAGTTACTTATAAGCCGTGGTTCAGGACGACCGAGACCGTCAACCAATTCTTTACTTCCAACTGAATACAAATTGCACTCGCCCTATCCCAATCCCTTCAACTCGGTTGTGCGCTTCCAATACGACTTACCGAAGATGGGAAAAACTCAGTTCGTAATTTATAATACGCTCGGGCGCGAGGTCTTTCGTAAAGACCTTGGAGTGATGCAAGCTGGGAAATATCTGGCAACTTGGGAAGGGAGAAATAAGGCGGGAAGAGTGGTTGGATCGGGTGTTTACTTCCTACGATTCACCAGCGACAATTTCCAGTCTGTAAAAAAAGTCGTCTTGGTAAAGTAACTGAGGAGAAGCCATGCGCGGAGTTGCGTTAGCGATTTTACTTTTCGTGATGATCGGTGTTGTATTTGCAACTCCGCGTTGGGGCGACGATTTCGATTGGTTGTCGGACACACTCCTAAATACTACGTCACATTCCATTTCGTGTATAAATGATACGGTTTTGATACGGACAACCGTAGGTATTTTCGGGTTTCGACAGGTACTATCAGATAGTTTTCAATTACTTTTTTCTATGGATACTCCCCCCCCAAAGGGCGGTTATGTTTCTTATCAATTGGGAAGATCAGACCATCTTTTATTCGGTTTACCAGATTTTTTTCTTCGAATTATTCCGAACGAACAACCGACAGTACTGCCGTTTTCTTCAACAGGTTTGAACCGGCAACCTCTAACCGAGATTTATGGGATGCAAAATTCTACCGGTGGTGATTCTGTAGACAATCAAGCGGGCTTTCCCAATTGCACGCCAGTTCTTGCCGGTAACGCGCTCATAACGAGTACATTCAATTACTCGACGGGTAATTTTACTCATACTGGTTCCCTTATTTACCAAAGCGACTCTGCGGAATATTACCGTCAGGTCGCTTATGATACTAATGCCACAGATTGGCTTGTTCGGGGGAATTACGCATACGGTAGTAGTGTAACTCGACACACGCTATCGATTTGGGATTTGTCGCAAAATCCACCGATTCTAGTGAACCGTCAGGCACTTCAAACTCCAGGTTTTTTGAAACTCTTCCATGACACATTGGTCACGGTGATGGGGAATCGCTGGGAATGCTGGTCTTTGGCAAACCCCACTAGTCCGGTATCATTGGGTATTACTATACTGCCGATCCACTTGTACTGGGTGGAAAATCAAGGAAATGACACACTATTATTAGGATGGGGTGGTCACGGCTTCGGCACTACTGTTAATTCTTCGTACTGGACAACGTTCAAACTATTGACCTTACAAAGCGGCGTACGTTCTCCACAGTTTGTTGCATCCCTGAATTTTCCCAGTTATTTATCTCCTAATCCTGGAGAAGTTTGCCGTACACTATATGGATGGTTATGGCTCGCCTATCAACATGATGATTTTAATGGGTATACTCTTAAATTCCTCGGATTTCGAAGCCTTAGGGATAGCAGCGGGATTCATCTGGATACACTGTGGCAAAACCGACCATCTCCAACTCTGATAGACCCAAATGCGGCAAGACGTGTTGGTTCTGCTTTAACGACTCAGCACTATAATAACCAGATTCTATTAAGTCCGACGAATTACTCTTTGCAGCCAGCGATAATCAATGTTGATACAAATGACGGCCGTCATGAAATCCGACCACTACCAAGTATTAACACGGATGTAGTTTCAGTGGGTCGTCAATTTATACAAAATGACGCGATGTTAACCGAGCGGATATTCAACGATGTTGGTTACAAAGTCCTTTTGTATAATTGGCAATTTGGAAATTGGGCGGTTGATACAATCCGATTCAATATTCCCCCCAACACTGATGAGGGTTTGCTTTTTTATTACGGCAGCCGTTTCGTCATGAGTAATGACGGTGTTGCCGGGGGTGGTGCTGTCCAGAAGGTTTATCGTTTGACGGGTGACTCGGCTTCGTTAGAAGGCACGCTAACTGCGGCAATACACAGTCACATCAAATTACTTCGCGATTCGTCGGCACTATGTGTTGTGAATAATCAATTATACTGGTACAGGTATAATGGCACGATTTGGCAACAACAACCCGGATTTGTTGGTCGATTGGATTCGCTAATTAACTTCTCTACTGCCACGACTTGGGATACTCTCTTTCTGTTCGGTCAGAATTTGTATGTCCTACCAAGACAGAGTACGCCCTATCCAGTTCTTTACTTAGCTTCCATCGCCCGGACTTTGCCACAACTTGCTGCCACCTATTTGGTGGACATTAAGGGCTCTACCGTAATTTTGAAATATCTGAATTATCTTCCAACATCCATGACTTCAAGCTATTTTTCATTCGTGTATTCGATTCTCAGTAATCAAACAGCAGTTTTGCGTGGAAGTATTTTTAAATCCACGTCAGAACCATTTCTCATTGGCAATAATGCAGTATTAGTTGGTTTATACTCTACCAGCACTTATCACATTCCACTTTATGACAGCACAGGAGTTATTCTTAATTCGACTCTTCCATCTACTTATTCGCTTAGTTCGCCTTATCCGAATCCATTCAATAGTGTTGTTACCTTCATTTATTCACTTGCAAAATCAGGTAATACAGAATTTGCGGTTTACGATGTGCTCGGTCGAGAAGTATTCGCCCGACACTTTGGATTGATTCCCGCCGGTCGGTATACGGCAAGTTGGAGCGGACGGAGTAATGAGAATCTTCCGATTGGTTCGGGAGTGTATTTTTTAAGGTTCTCCAGCGGCGATTTCCAAGCTGTGAAAAAAGTTGTTCTGGTAAAATAATTTTGATCTTTGTCTTGCTAATTTTAGAGTTCGTTTCACTTTATCTTATCCACCATAGTTTCTACCACACTCTCCATTCCCGCTGTTTCTTTCAACCCGGGAATAAGTATAAAATCAGCAGTAAATGAGGAACTCTCTGGGTCACTCTGAATCTTTTCCACGAACGCTCTGATGAACAAACGCTTCTCCTCGATTGTTCCCGACTCGAATACTTGCTTGAAATTCTTCGCCAGCT
>CAZPUW010000273.1:0-4459 GCA_964589795.1 uncultured bacterium | reverse complement strand
GGTCATCGGTATAGCCACCGTCGAATTCCGCTTTCATGTTCTCGTCATCGGAGAAATATTTGAGTTTGCCGCCAAAATCATTACGGTCTTTGGAGTAAAGAGTTATATAATCGCGTAACGGAGTGAGCCCCTGATGAAGACTTGAACCATCAAACAGATAACTCCAACTCTTCTGGCGTCCGCTCAGCATGCTCGATAAGCTGGCTAAATCGAAATCACCGGTTTTCGCTTCCGAAGAGAATTCGAATGGTTTTTGCGGATCTTTGGTTATGATATTGATGACACCGCTCATCGCTTCACTGCCGTAAAGTGAGCTACCCGGACCTTTCACGATTTCGATACGGTCGATTCTATCCACCGATATTTGATCCAATTCAGTTCGGTCGTCAAATTTCCCAACCAACGGTTCTCCATCGACCAGAACCAGTGCATATTTGGGATCAGCGCCCATGATTTCCGCCGATTGGCCACCCGTCCTGCCCGGTGAGAGTTCGATTCCGAGTCGGTCGGAAATCGCTTCTGCGACGTCTTTTGCACCGCTTTCACGAATTTCCTTTGACGTTAATACAGTCGTTGGTGTTGCGACATCCTGATAATCACGCTCAGTGCGGGTTGCGGTGACGACAATTTGGTCGAATACGACGTAATTTTTTCGTAGATGGAGTGTTAGGTTGGTGCTGTGTGGATTTGTAACATCGACGCCGATAACTATCGGGTCGTAGCCGACGTAGTGGCTGCGGATGCGGTATGTACCTAACGGCAGACCGGAAATTTTGAAGAAACCTTCATCATTGGTTAGAGTACCCAACCGTGTTCCTTCGACGGTTACGGTAGCATGAGGCAATGGTTCAGCACCATCGCCAAGAACAAAACCGGAGATGGAATAGGATGATTCTGCTGCGGCGAAAGTAGCGGACAGTAGGAGCCAAAGACCGGCGAAGATAGCGGTGAATTTGTTCATGGTGGAGGTCGGTTATAAAAAGATTGCGTGAACTGAAAAAGGATTACTATATAAGTATATATGAAACAGTGAACAATATATAGTGTTTTCTCATGTGAATGCAAACGCAAACTTATATTTGATTATCAACTATATTTCGCGTTCACCGATAGGATTTGATTTGTCACGTCATAACAGCAATACACATACTTCGATTCGCTATGCAAATCGAGGTATGTAGTAAAGCTATAAATAGTCAAGAAAAAAGCGATTTGAGTTTATTTTAACGGAGCTGTTGCAAAGAGTCGTCGGAAGAATTTCAAAACCGGCTTGTTCAAAAGTGAATCGGTGAGATCGGGGCGATGTTTTTGTAGTTCGCGAATTGCATATGAGTTTTCTGTTCGCAGGTATTCATGGGAGCCATCGGCATGAATCAATTGGGTTCCCATCAGTGTATTCTTAATAATCGTTCCATCTTCGACATCCGGTACCAACGGTTGCCATATTATCATTTTATCATCGTTGGTTTTAAGTAGAAGGCCACGTTGGTTACGGTTTACCATGATCCATTCCGCCTTCACCAATTCAATCCAACGCAACGTTTTTTCTTTTCCGGGTGTTAAATTTTGAATGCCGATTTCATTCATTTCGAATACCGTATTCAGTAATTGCCGGAATTTGAAATGCAAAACGAATATTGTAAAGCCGAAACCCAAAAACATTCCTAAAACCACGGTAATCATCTCTTCATCTGAATGTATTCCGGTGACTTTCCGGGCAAACAAAAAAATTCCGAGAAGAGCTACCCATAGCAACGGTACAATTGCCTGAATGAGTTTCATGCGTTTCCGCATTGCTTCGGATTTGGCATACACGGTAATGTATCGCATTTGTTGTCCTCTTGTGATTTGCATTGAGTTTAACAGAGTTTAGTCGTATTTTTCTTCCTAAACAAGAGCGTGTAATGAAAAATCTGCAAACTAAATTCGAGACATTGATTTCCGATTGGGAACTTGCCGCACCTAAAAAAATCTTTGGGTATGAGGTGTATGGTGCCAATCGCAAAATGTTCGGTTGGATCGATGAAGATTCTATTACACTCACCGCACTACCGGAAAAAGAACGCGAGGAAGTAAAGAAAAAGTTCGGTGCATATCCATTAGAGATGGCGAACCGCGTATTCAAAAAATGGTTGATTATACCGGTATTCGACTTGGCAACCTTTAAACGGTTAATCCCTTATATCCGAAAGAGTTACGAAACTGCTTATGCCGAATCGCTGGTACCGAAACCCACTCGTGCCCATCGTTCCAAAACAAAGCGTACCCGTTATGACTTCCCGTAAACATCCACCCAGTTCGATTACCTACAACGAAGTACTTGCCAGCTTGCATGCTGCGGCGAATCCCGAGTGGGTGGAGCAATCGCAAAGTCGATTCGGTATTATCACTACCTCAGCGCTCGGTATTTCCATTCCGGTAATTCGGCAAATGGCTAAAGGAATCGGTAAAAACCATGCTATCGCACTTCAGCTCTGGAAAACCGGTATCCATGAGGCACGGTTGCTGGCGGCGATGGTCGCGGAAATCGAGCAAACGGATGAACAGTTGATGGAAAAGTGGTTACACGATTTCAATTCATGGGATATTGTTGATGGAGTGTGTGGTTCGTTGTTCATTCACCACGAATTAGCGTGGCGCAAAGCCCTCGAGTGGACAAACCGGACACTCGAATATGAGAAACGCGCAGGTTTTACCTTGATGGCCGGGCTTGCCGTACACGACAAGAATGCAACCAACAAACAATTCGAACTCTTCTTTCCACTAATCAAACAACATTCTACTGATTCGAGAAATTTTGTTAAGAAAGCCGTTAATTGGGCGCTTCGTCAAATCGGTAAGCGGAACGCTTACTTATGCAAACGTTCGCTAAAGCTCGCACAGTCGATTCTAAAGAATCATCCCGTTACCGACAAAACACCGGAATCCCGGGCTGCACGCTGGATAGCAAACGACGCCATTCGTGAGTTGCAAATTGTTTCCGACAAATTGAATTGGTAAGAAATCAAGGTGGGGAAGTAAAATGAGTTTACAATTGACATTCGCACCATTATCGAAATCCAACTGGAATTCTTTTGTCGAACTATTCGGGAAGAATGGTGCCTGTGGTGGATGTTGGTGTATGTTTTGGTTGCTACCCCGTAAAGAGTATGTCGAGAATAAAGGCGATGGAAATCGTGATGCGATGTTTGATTTGGTTAATTCCGGTGTAAAACCCGGAATCCTCGCATTTGATAATGGAAAACCGGTTGGTTGGTGTGCTGTCGCTCCACGAGATAAGTACCTACGATTGGCAAACTCCAGAGTGTTAGCCCCTGTCGATGAAAAAATAGTTTGGTCGGTTGTCTGTTTTTTTGTCGCAAAACCATACCGCAATTCAGGTGTTGGAAGACAGCTTCTAAAAGCGGCCAAAGAGTTTGTTCGCGAGAGCGGAGGAACAATTCTCGAAGGGTATCCTTCTGCAAGCGAGGGGAAAAAGTCACCTGATGCGTTTGTCTATACGGGAATGGAATCGATGTTCATAGGAGCGGGATTTTCCGAAGTGGCTCGACGTTCTCCGAAAAGGCCGGTATTAAGGTGTGTCATAAAAAATAATTAGGTGTACTTCATTGTACCGATTGAAAAAAGTTGAGTTCTTGAAAAAATTTCTGATCTCATGATAGCTTTTAGCTGTAATCTTACATTATAAAATTTGTTGAGGTGTTTTCTATGCGAGCACGATAAGCAATTACATTTACAAACAACTTTCTCTTATATGTCGTACCTCTTTATGTAATTGTAATCAGCAATACGACTTCGTTTTCGACCAACCTAATTTGTATATTAGACGCAGTATCATCAGTAAGAAAGAAGGAATGTTCCATTGTATAACCAATGGTTACAGGGATAGACAAGCTAAGTATACCGTTAAAACCATTAGCTAAACGATATAAATTTTTTTCACCCATGTTTGGTTTGTTATACACTAACAATATGAAAAATATTTATCAAACTTTGTCTGAAATGAAATAGAAGATATTGATTTTAAGTATGTAGTATCATTCGAAAGCAATTACGTAATTCAAGCTTATACCGACGGAAAGCGTAAAAGAGTCGTTAAGTATCTATTGTTTATGAATAAAATTAAATACACAATAACCTTGATTTCCACTTAAGTGCTTGATTTAATAAAATATAATTATGTTTAAGAAAAAACTATTCACAAAGCTCATTTTTTTAGCAATTTGTTAAGACCCAAGTTGCTTCACTGAAAAATCTTCAGTATTATTGGGTACTTTTCAATTGCACAATTTTTCTTATGGTTCTTTTCCGTAAAGGAGCACCGATGGTAAATGAAAACTTAAAAGAGCAAGTCGACCAAATCGACCGCCTTATGGCGGCATTTCCGGTCCTGATGTCTGCAATGCACCGGTATGGCGCAAGCTTTTATCGAACAGCAGGAACAACCCTCGCTGCAGGA
>CAZPUW010000272.1:0-4479 GCA_964589795.1 uncultured bacterium | reverse complement strand
TAGAACGGAGGTACGTGAGTAACACGAGCATGTCTGCAGGTGTTACACCGGCAAGCCGTCCTGCTTCACCAATTGTCGCTGGCCGGGTTCGGGTTAAATGATCCCGCGCCTCCATTGAAAGTGCTTTTAAAGCGGTATACTCGAGCCCTTCCGGCAACGGCCGGTTTTCTTCGGAACGCATTCGTTCCGCCTGCTTCTGTTCACGTAGAAGATATCCCTCGTATCTGACACGGGTTTCTACCGCTTTCACTAAATCCGGGTGTTGGGTATAAGCAAACGGAACGTGAAATTCAGCCAGCATCGCATCCAACGATGCCCCCTCGCGACAAAGTGCATTCTTCCAAGTGACAGGACTCTTTTCGCCGGGCAGGATAATTTTTCGGGTGAGCGTATCAGCGACCCCTTCGGCGATGCGGGCAATTTTTTCACGGTAGGCGTCGCGAACTTCCGGTGTCACCAATCTTAACCGCTCACCGTGATGTAACAACCGCTCCCCGGCGGAGTCGACACGGAGGAGAAGCCGATACTCGGCACGGGAAGTAAACATCCGGTATGGTTCTTCCGGGACCCGCAACCGCAGATCATCGCACAGCACCCCGATATACGCTTCATCCCGACGCAACGTAAACGCGAGTTCACCTTTAACTGCAAGGGCGGCATTTACACCCGCCCAAAAACCCTGAGCCGCCGCCTCTTCGTAACCAGATGTACCGTTAATCTGGCCAGCAAGATACAAACCACGCATCGACCGGGTTTCAAAGGTCGGGTACAACCCATCCGCCGGTATGGCGTCGTACTCTACGGCATAACCGGGTCGGGCGATTTCCGCTTCTTCCAATCCCGGTATCGTATGAAGCGCGGCAAGCTGAATCTCTTCCGGAAGGGAAGTTGAAAAACCATTCAAGTAAACCCACGGGTGTTCAAGCCCCTCAGGTTCGATGAACAACTGGTGGCTGTCCCGGTCGGCGAACCGGTTTACTTTGTCCTCAATACTTGGACAATAACGTGGCCCGACACCTTTTATGCGACCGGTGAACATAGGAGATCGATCAAACCCTTTTTCCAACTCGCGGTGGGTGTCGATACCGGTTCGGGTTATCCAGCACGGTACTTGCTTCAATGCTGCTTTTTGCGAAAGGATATGGAAGAAAACCGGCTTTTCGTCACCATCCTGACGTTCGCATTTCGAATAATCGACGGTCTCTTTTTTAATGCGGGGGGGTGTCCCGGTTTTTAAACGGATAAGGCGAAAGCCGGATTCTTTTAAATCGCGCGAAAGGGAATAGACCCCATCTTCTCCGATTCGACCGGCGGGGGTGTTCCATTCGCCACAATGAATAATACCACCGAGGAATGTTCCTGAAGAAAGAACGGCGGTGCGGCAAATGACATCACCACGCTCCTTCATGTGCAGACCGACTACACGACGGGCATTTATGGTAGAATCGACCGGTTCGGAAATTAAACCGAGTACCTCATCTTCCCAGATTTCAAGGTTCGGGGTAGCAAGGAGAATTTGTTGCGCTTTTTGGGAATAGGCGTCTTTATCGGATTGGCAGCGTGGTCCCCAAACGGCGGGGCCCTTAGAACGATTTAATAACCTGAATTGGATACCGGTAGCATCGGCAAGCTGGGGCATGAGTCCACCGAGCGGATCGAGCTCGACAACAAGATGTCCTTTCGCGAGTCCACCGATTGCCGGGTTACACGACATGCGCCCAATTGCATCAATTTTTTGGGTAACGAGCGCGGTTGCCACACCCAAGCGTGCAGCGGCACTTGCCGCCTCGATTCCGGCATGCCCACCACCGATTACAACCAAGTCAACCAACAGTGTCCTTTTGTTTCACGTGAAACGAGGTGTGGATAAAATTACTCACCGTTGTTTCACGTGAAACAACAATCATGTTATTAATTAATATCTATTTACCGATACAAAAGCCGGAGAATATTTTCCGCAGTGTTGCTTCGGTTGCTCCGGTTCCGGTGATTTCCCCCAATACATCGATAGCCGATTTCAACTCCTGTGCGATAATTTCCGGTGCAGAGTTGGAAGCGAGTAGCTTTACAGCCCCTTTTATTTTACGAACAGCTTTACGGTAAACATCAAGATGCCGCTCATTCAACGGTAAAACGGATTCGGAAGCGGCGTTATTATACGTTTTTTCAATCCAATCGGCAATGGCGTGTTGCAGTTTGCCGACGCCATCACCAGTCTTGGCCGAAAGCAAAAAATGTTGCACCGTTGTTTGTGTCAGCCGTTTTCGCCATCGTGTCCGTGTTTCGGTGTCAAGTAAATCGGTTTTATTTATTATCAACCACTGTCCCGCGTTATCGGGGAGATATTCTTTCGAGATTGTAGCTTTATTCCCCGGATGTATCCAAAGTACCAAGTCAGCATCGCGGTGGACTGCGCGGCTGCGTCGCACACCTTCACGCTCAATTGCATTACCGCTGTTTCGCAATCCCGCGGTATCGAACAGCTTTACTTTCCTGCCGGAAATTTTAATTTCACCCTCGACCACGTCACGGGTCGTACCGGGGACATGAGAGACAATCGCCTTTTCCCGCGAAAGCAGTTTGTTGAGCAACGAGGATTTACCGGCATTTGTTGGACCCGCCAACGCAATATGTATCCCTTCGGAAGCAACAAACGTTTGTTGAGCGGTTTGGATACTTCCTTCCAATATTCGAATCGTCTCTCGCAACGAATCGGAAAGTTTTTCAAACGGGAATACCGGTGTTTCTTCCTCGCTGAAATCGAGCATCAATTCGAGTTTAGCGGCAACATCCGTGATCGCATCTTGCATCTGCCGCGCCGATTCTCCCACTGCACCGTCGAGCAACCGAGCGGCCCCTTTACGGGTTGCCTCATCTTCCGCCGAGATTAGCGCGGCGACCCCTTCGGCTTTATCAAGGGTAATTTTTCCATTCCAGTATGCACGAAATGAAAATTCACCCGGTTCTGCGGCTCGTGCGCCTTCTTCATGTAATCGCTTTAGAAGCGTTTCGAGGATAGTGGGGGAACCGTGCAGGGAAAACTCAACCATATCCTGTCCGGTATAACTGGACGGCGCTTTAAATACCAGCAACACTGATTGATCAAGTGACGTACCGTCATGATTGAGAATGGTGCGAAAAGCCATACCATTTTTCCGTAGCGTGGAAATTGGTTTATCGCAGATACGGTCGGCAATCTCACGGCTTCGAAGTCCTGAAAGCCGGACGATTGCGAGAGCAGAATAACCGGCGGGGGTTGCTATCGCGCAGATTGTATCGTTGATGTTGGTAAGGTTCATTTTCGCCGAATAGAAGAGTAAGAATAAAAAAGGCGACTCGGGGAGCCGCCTATATCAAGGTTTCCCGCTCAAAATCAAGGTATCCGTTTCCATTCACCGAATTGTAAGTTTGCGATGGTACCGAATGTATTTGGTACTTCATACATCGGACTATCGGCGTAAGGTGTCCCGGAAACAAACGTCGTATCGGTCGTATCGAACACCCGGAAGAAAATCTTTTCGCCTTTTATCGCTTGAGCAGGGGTCAAATAGCCGTCGTTATTCGCGGCAGTCATAACCAAATAAATCTGTCCCGGTGCGTCACGGGTTGGATTGACAACGTCTTTTTGAATCACGAACTCACTATCCGCAATGCCGGTACCGGGTTTAGGTGTTTCTGGTTTTAATGTTTTAGAACGAACGACAAAAACCGGAGCATTATTCCGCAATATTTTTCCGTCCGGCCCTTTGACTGCCTTCATCGAGTCGGTGGTACCGGAAAAAACTTCTACCGGCATTGGTTGTGCGAATGCAGCCACTGCTATCGCCAGCATCAAAATTGTAATGGATAAAAATTTACTACTCATAGAACTACCCGCTTTGATCCACAACCTACAAAACACTTTTTTACCGCACAAAAAAAATAAAATAGAGCACATACAGCCACGAAAAAATACCGTGAATAATCGCCCAAAGAATCGAGTGGTTATTGGAATAAGAAATACAGATCGCAAGTGCGGTTCCGAAACTGATTCCGGATTTGACTACCTGATATCCCCGATCATGCCACGCCATGTGTTACGTTCCCAGTGAATTGTTTAATCAAGTCAGCCGAACCGGCATCAGTAACATCAATAAGTCTTCGCCGTCGGCCTGTTCGGAGGGCCTCACGACACCGGCGCCGCTCGGTCCCGATAGTTCGAATTTGACATGCGTGCTGTCAACTTGTGTCAGCACTTTTTCGAGGAATGCGGAATTATATCCGATGGTAAACGATTCACCCGCATATTCTACCGGCAGCGGTTCCATACCACGACCAACCCCTTCGGGATCTTCTGCCTGTAAAACAATTTCCGCATTCTTCAAATCCATCCGAATGTGTTTGGTGAGTGAACCAGAGAAAACGGAAACACGACGAACCGCACTAACAAACGGTTTTACTTCTGCGGTCATGTGGTTTGGATTATTTGTCGGGATGACC
>CAZPUW010000271.1:0-4516 GCA_964589795.1 uncultured bacterium | reverse complement strand
CCAGTAAAACGACTGCGGTCGATAGGATTTACATTCGGCTACGCAGTCGTTTTACTTTTTGCCGCATCCGGTTGCGTCAGTAAATACGCCATCAAGCAGGATACCGCACGCGATGAAATGCTCAAAGGGGATTTCGAGAAAGCGGCAGCGGTTTACCTCAAAGACAACAAACCAACTGATTATGTTGATGTACTGCTCAACCGGGGTTTAGCACAATTCGAAGCCCACGATTTTAAAAGTGCGGAGACCGATTTCAACGATGCGTATAACCGTATCGACGAACTCTACACGAAGTCAATATCGCGCGGAATGCTATCCATCGTTACAAATGACCGTGCACTCGCATATTCCGGGACAAACCTTGAACGGGGGATGCTACATTATTACCGCGGGCTCGGCTTTCTTCAAGCGGGGAAAGACGAAGATTTCAGTATTGAAACGCGGGCACTCTCCAAGTATCTCACTGAATTACCCGACTTAAGCAAGAAAAGCGACGTCGATTTTGCCTTCCTGCGTTATTTCTGCGGTATGGGATACGATGAGGCATACCAGCAAAATGATGCGTGGATTGCTTACGAACACGCGCGTGAACTGTATCCCAAGCAACTTGGTTCCGTACCGCCGAGTGTGGTAGAAATGTCGGCGATTGCCGCGAAACGGTCGGGAATAATAACTGCGGATAGTCTAACCCGGGCGAATTATTCGATTCCCGATTCCAATTCAGGGCGGTTGATAGTATTGGTAGAAAGCGGCGTCTGCGCGGGATTACAACAACAGGATATCACCATCCCGTTATTCGAAACCGATCAACGCGAGTACCCGGATAATTTCGATTACGATAGGTTCGGCAGAAACCTCCAGCACCGGATGCACCGGACATCATACACCGAAGTGCGGGTAGTGGATTGGCTCCACTTCGCGATACCGACTGTAACCCATATCGGTGCGACGCGGGTTTCGAATGTGACCATTAGCGGCATTGAGAATAGTACGGGAAGTGCATCACTCGCGGCGGATTTATCCAATGCGTTCGAGCGGGACTTCACAGATAGATTACCTGCCATTATTGCCCGAACATTTATCCGTACGGTTGCGAAGCGTGGCGCGGCAAATTATGCAAGAAGTGAAAGCGGGGATGCCGCATATTGGCTAACGAGGCTAGTCGGGGAAGCGACGGAAACTGCCGATACGCGAAGTTGGGCACTGCTTCCCGATAAAATTTTTGTACTCGATAAAAATTATCCCGCGGGGACGTACAACCTGCACATTACCGGTTCCGATGTCAGCTCTACTGTCGATGCCATCGATATTCCCGCAGTGAAAATCGAACCGGGGCATATCACGATTCAGCGGGTACGCTTGCGCGGATAATCCCGAAAGTTCGATAACGGCTACCAATAAAACCGGACATCCCGTCCGGTTTTTATCTCTAATTAACAACGTATCATATACATTCAAAGGAGTTAATTCATGTCCGGTCTTATCCTTCCCGATGGAACACCCGCCTCACGCCTGCTTGATGAAGACAAAACGACCCACCGGGAAGCGAACCGGCTCATCCACGAGACGAGCCCGTACCTCTTACAACACGCGCACAATCCGGTTGATTGGTTTCCTTACACACCGGAAGCATTCGCCGAAGCACGGCGAAAAGATGTGCCGCTATTGTTGTCCATCGGGTATTCGGCGTGTCATTGGTGCCACGTGATGGAGCGGGAATCGTTCGAAGATGTCCACATCGCAGAAATAATGAACCGGAATTTTGTTTGTGTAAAAATCGACCGCGAAGAGTTGCCGGACGTCGATCACCTATATATGACCGCGATACAAGCGCTGACCGGACAAGGGGGTTGGCCGCTCAATGTATTTGTGGATCACGATGGCAAGCCGTTTTTTGGTGGGACATATTTTCCACCAAGAACCGGCTACAATGTTCCGACGTGGCAACAAGTATTGGAAGCAGTATCCGAAGCGTGGCGGACCCAACGGGCTGACGTTACTCAAACCGGCGAACAACTAACAGTCTATTTGAATCAGGATGCACAAAAGTGGGAGAGTGACGGATTTGATGCGGAAGCGATTGTAGCACATGCGCTGAACGGACTTCTCGAAACAGCGGATAGACAGAGTGGTGGTTTTGGTAGTGCGCCGAAATTTCCTCAACCGATGCTCTTACGTTTTCTGTTAGAGACAGCAGTTGGAGAAGAAAATTTAGAAGCACGTAAAATATGCGAGCTGACATTAGAAAAAATGTTGTATGGTGGTATCTACGATCAAATCGGGGGAGGGTTTGCACGGTACTCGACCGATAACCGTTGGATGGTTCCCCACTTTGAGAAAATGTTGTACGATAACGGCCAACTGGCTTCGTTGTACCTGCATGCGGGGATAGCGTTTAGGCGGGATGACTTTATCCGTGCGGCACGCGAGACAATCGATTGGATGATACGCGAATTGTGGTTAGAGGACGAAACTGGGTTTGCTTCGTCGTTGGATGCGGATAGCGATGGGGAGGAGGGGGCGTACTATGTTTGGAGTTATGCCGAAATAATGCAAGTGCTTGGTGAAGCCGATGGAACTTGGTTCTGTGATATCTTCCAAGTAACGGAACAAGGGAATTTCGAAAATTGTAAATCGATACTGTTTCCTGAAATTTCATTTGCAGAACATGCGAAACGGCAAAACATAAGCGATGAAGAATTGCTCGTACGACACGACGGCCTTCGTTCGAAACTGTTGGAAGCACGTTCCAAGCGAAATCGCCCGGCGCGTGACGATAAAATTCTTACCGACTGGAATGGGCTGGCACTGTTGGCGGTGGTTGCAGGGGCTTTGTATTTCAATGATGAACGGTATCGTCAAATTGCGTTGAAGATGGCAGATTACTATGCCGAATCATGGAAAACGACCGGAAAGCTTGCGCATTCACGGCGCGGAACCAAGACGCTCGACCGGGAATACTCTCTCGACTATGCCGCAATAGCGACCGGTGTTCTGGATGTGTACCGGTTGGATGGCGATGGGAAATGGTTTGAGTTTGCATATAAATTTTCGAGCGAAATACGCACGAAATTTATGACCAGCGAAGATATGATTACGATTTCAACCGAAACGATAGCAGGGATTCGACCCGTGGATAGGTTCGATCAGGCACTCCCGTCGGCTAATTCGATGTCGGCGTTGTTGTGGTTGCGATTATATACTTTGACCAACGAAGTTGGTCTACGGGAACTTGTCGGTAATGTTTTGCATTCACTCAAGGAAGGCATCATGGGGATGCCGCACGGCTTTGGTACGGCATTACAAGCGGTACGGCGGTGGAATAATCCGGGTGAGCAGTCGGTATTTGCAGGGAAATTCGAGGAGTTGTATCATGCTATAAATCAGCAATATTACCCCGACCGGGAATTTGCATTTGTCAACGGAGCTTTGCCTTCCGGCTTATTAGAATTATGTGAAGGAAAAGGGACAATCGAAGGAAAACCGGCACTCTATCGTTGCCACAACCGGTCGTGCCTTGCACCGATAACCAACCCTTCCGACTTGTAGTGGTGGCTAACAGATATAATTAAAATTGTATATCTTGCGTACGGCTTATTAATGTTTTACAATGAATCGTCCGAACATCAACTGGGGGTTTCATGTCCGAATATTCAACTATTAAAGTAAATCTTTCCCGAAAAACTGCGACCGTTACCCTTGCACGATCGGAAGTGCATAACGCATTTAACGAACAATCCATTTTAGAGTTAACCAACGCATTCACCACTCTCGGTGAAGAAAAATCAATACGCGCTATCATCTTACAAGGTGAAGGGAAACATTTTTGCGCAGGTGCCGATCTTGGTTACATGCTGCGTTCGGCAGAGCTGACATTCGAACAAAATATCGCCGCAGCAAAAACGATGGCAACCATGTTCCGTGCAATAGACCGTTGCCCTAAACCGGTCATTGGCAGGGTGCATGGTGCAGTACTTGGCGGTGGTATCGGGCTTTGCGCAGTATGCGACACGGTTGTTGCCATCGAAGATTCAAAATATTCCCTCTCGGAAATTCGGCTCGGTATACTTCCTGCAGTTATCGGCCCTTACACTATCGCAAAAATCGGTTACTCGAATTTTCGCTCGTTGGGAATCTCGGCAGAACGGTTTAATGCTGTTGTCGCACTCAGGATTGGGCTAATCCATGAAGTGGTCTCCCCGGAAAAAATAGATGATGCCATCGAAAAACGGGTGGAAGCACTGGGAAGTTGCGCACCGGAAGCGATTGCTGTATTCAAAGGGTACGCAAACCGATTAGGTGCGGTCGATAATGACGCCATTATCGAACATGCGGCAAAACTCATTGCCACTGCCCGCACGGGTACCGAAGGGCGAGAGGGCATAGCGGCATTCCTTGAAAAACGAACTGCGGCGTGGGTGGAGTCGCTTTCGTGAATTTCAAAAAAGTACTGATAGTCAACCGCGGCGCGATTTCCGGGCGCCCGTTGGGGATGCGTCGAGGTGCGTCCGCTTTG
>CAZPUW010000270.1:0-4551 GCA_964589795.1 uncultured bacterium | reverse complement strand
ATAAAGCAATTCAAATGTTTTACCGGTCGCTTCAAGGGCTGCTGCCACTCGGGTTCGTAACTCATGCAATGTCCCTTCCTCGTTCAAGAAAGGGACAATTACCGAGATAAATGGTGAATTGGTTTCGGAAGGTGTCATGGCTTACCGGTTTCCAATTTTCGTTTGATGTCGCTAAGCGTTGGATCCAGCTCAAGCGCTTTCTTCCACGCTGATTGTGCTAACACTTTGTCACCTTTCGCCGAGTAGACGTCGCCAAGATGACTTTGTATTTCGCCATTACTTGAATCGATTTGTGCTGCCTTCACTAAATCCGTTATCGCATCTTCGTATTTGCCCAAGCGGTATTGGATCCAGCCCCGCGTATCTAAATAACTTGCATTCTCCGGTTCACGGTCCAATGCACGTGTGACCATATCTTTTGCTTTATCCAATTCGCGGTTTTGTGTAGCAAGCAGGTAGGCGTAATTATTCAGCACCAACGCTACCGTCGAATCGAGCCGGAGGGCATGGACATAAGCCGTTTCTGCAACCGCTTGGCGGTCAAGGGTGTGGGCTAAAAAACCTAAATCGACATACAATGACAACCGCGTTGAATCAATCGTGATAGCTTTTTGTAACAAATCGAACGCATCGTTGAATTTTTTTTGTCGCTGCAATTTTGTTGCTTTGAATCCGATTAAATCCGGGGAGTTGGGATTTGCCTGATAACCTGCATCCACCAATGAATCGGCACGTACCGAATCACCCTCAACGCTTGCTATCAGAATTGCGGTACGCCAGCCGCGGGCATCGGAAGGATCGATGGATATTGCACGGTTTGTCCGCTGTTGTGCGAGTGTGGTGTCACCAGACGCGAGTGCCGCTTCGCCTGCATCGAGCCAGCGTTGAACGTTTCCTGCGTCGTAGTCAGCCAATTGACCCATCACCGACGATGCTTCTTTCCAGTTCTTCTCCATAATGTACAAAGCGGAGAGTTTATCCAACCAAATTTCACGTGGACCGAATTTCTTGATTGCATTTTGATACAGTTGTTTAGCATGAATATGATCGCCAACCATAAAGTACATTCCAGCAACTTTCCCGATTTGGCTGGAATCATTTTCTGCAATCGCACTCCATTGACGCAAAGTATTTCCCAAACTGACGGCGTCTCGTTCGAGTAAACAAATCGAACAACGGATTTCTAAGGTGCGGGAATTTTTGGGATCGATGTCATAAGCCCGGTCGATGGCATTTCGTGCGGCATTTGTTTCATTCGCCCGCAGATACACTTCCGATAATGACTGAAGAATAGTTGCTGAGTTAGTATCATAATCCGCCGCAAGCCGGTATAGAACTATCGCTTGCCAGATTTCACCCGAAGATTCTGCTGTAGCGGCACGGAGCACATAATCCATCGCTTCCGGGGAGCTATTTTCTTTTACTTCTCTATTTGCAGAATTGGTTTTAGTATCTACCCGCTTAGGTGCCGTACCAGCACATCCTATTACAAGCAGAAATAGCGTACTAATCAAAACCAACGACGAGAATTTTCTCAATTACTGCTCCACATCCGAATAATATCATGATAGCTGACAAACAAAACCATTAATAACAGAAAAGCGATTCCTACTTGCTGTATCCTGAGTTTCACTGAAGTCGGTATCGGTTTGCCGATGGCAGTTTCTATCCAGACCATTAACAAATGACCGCCATCCAACACCGGTAACGGTAGAATATTAATCATCGCTACACTTATCGAAATCAGTATTAGAAATCCCCAAAATGCTGGTGCGCCTGACTTAGCGGATTCTCCTGACATCTGAACGATGCCAATCGGCCCCACCAATTCGCGAACGGATGCATGTCCAGTAAATAATTGAACGAAACCGAGTGTGGATCCCCGTAGAATTGCCCAAGCGAAATGAGTTCCGTTGGAAGCCGCTTCACTTATTCCAATCGGCAAGTATGTGACTTTGGGTGTGATACCGATTAATCCCACTTTGATGATATTACCGTTGATGTCCGGGATTTCACGAACTTGGGTAGTCGTTGCACCATGCAGTGTGTCGCTTCCACGAATCCATTGTATCGTGACTGGTTGATTTACGCTTTCGTGAATCAATTTTGTTAGCGTATCCCAATCCGGCGTCAATGTTCCATTGACGCTGTAAATCTTATCACCCACCTTCAAATGCAAATCGGTATAAGCAGGCATCTTTTGTTCGACAGACCCGATAATCGGGTCGTACGCGACCGGTTTCCCTTGAGTAAAAATCAATACCATTGCCAGCAACCACGCGAACAGCAAGTTCATTATGACACCGGCGCTTAAAACAAAAGATTTTTGGAACGGGTTCTTCGAAACGAATTCATCTTTCGCACCGGTGATGGTACTTTCTTCATCGCCAAATGATTCGTCGATAATACCCGCCATCTTGACATAACCACCCATCGGTATCATTCCGATTTGATATTCGGTGTCACCTCGTGTCCAAGCCAATAGCTTTGGTGGAAAGCCAATGCTGAAGCGTATTACTCGAATCCCTACCAAACGTGCGGCAAGAAAATGTCCGAATTCATGAACGAATACGATTATACCGATTACGACAACGAATGCGCCGATACGAAACAGAAAATCGCCTATGCCCGCTAATTCACCCATTCAATGTTCCCGCTTTCACTCTCTCCGTAGTCCACACGCGGACTTCATTATCCAGTGCAAATAGTTCTTCGACATTATTGGCAGTTGCTCCGTCAAATTGTGTTAACGCCGCTTCGATTATTGCCGGTATATCTAAATACGAAATTCGCTTCTGTAAAAACGCTGGTACTGCTATCTCATCGGCGGCATTGAATACTGCTGCCATTCCGTCACTGCCACGTAATACTTGTTTTGCCAATCGTAGTGCGGGAAATTTTTTCTCATCCGGTTCGAAAAACGTCAACGTTCCGATTTTCGCCAAATTATTCGGCACCCAATTCGACTCCCACCTATCAGGATAAGAAAGTGCGAATTGTATCGGTAACCGCATATCGGGATTGCTCATCTGCGCTTTTATCGACCCGTCTGCAAACTCCACCATCGAGTGGATGATAGATTGTGGATGAATCGTTACATCCATTTCTTCCGCGTTAGTGTCAAACAACCAACGCGCTTCGATTAACTCCAGTCCTTTATTTACCAACGTCGAAGAATCGATTGTTACTTTCGGACCCATCACCCAAGTCGGATGCTTTAATGCAGCTTCCGGCGTTATCGTTTTCAATTCCGCGAAGGGTGTATCCCGAAACGGGCCACCCGATGCCGTTAGTATTAAACGCTTTAACCGTGCCCTCGGTTCGCCGATGAGTGCTTGAAACACCGCACTATGCTCGGAATCCACAGGCAGGATAGCTGTATTGCTTGCTTTCGCTTCCCGCATCACGAACGCGCCACCACACACCAGTGTTTCTTTATTTGCCAATGCAATGGGTTTTTGATACCGTATGGCTCTAAGAGTCGGGGAAACCCCTGCAGCACCAACTAACGCATTTAAAACGATATCGACATCATCACGTCCGCAAAGCTCTTCGATAGCTAATTTGCCGCACTGGGCTTCAATTTTCGTATGTGACAAAGCTTCTTTGAGTGCGGTGTACACAGATTCTTGTTCGATTACTACGACTTTCGCACCAACCCGAACTGCCGTTTTCGCTAACTCATCAGCTCTGGAATATCCAGCGACAACGGTAATGCATAGTTCTTCACGATGGCGTTCCACAACGTCAACGGTCGAACGTCCAATCGACCCGGTCGCACCTAATAACGCAATTCGTTTCAATCTGCCTCGTACATCAGAACGGGAAAAATCCCAATCCAACCATTAAGCTTGGTACAAAAGCCGGTTTTTCGAACGTGGTCGAAGGAAGGATAAGACCCCTTAATGTCACCATCAATCCCAACGGAACTGCTGGCGGTTTCACTCGAACTTGCGCCATGACATGAAAGCCGATTTTATTCGATTTGCTAAGCACATCAGATGGCTTAACATCTAATTGTTGATTTGCATTGGCAACGAGGTCTTTTACCATATCGGGACCTACCACCGGCGTTTCCAATTGGATACCGGCACCTACACCACCATACAGTTGTACAGCCGGAATCGAAAAGAATTTGTATTTAAATGTTCCCGATAGTCCGATGCGTGAACTTGTAAGTTGCGGCGAATCCGTTCCATAAGAACCACGGTTGAGTTCTACATTGTACGTTTTCTTTGTGTACTCAGCATCGACTTGTACTTCATATTTGCTGACACCCATCACAACAAACAGTCCGACACCGCTTGGATTCGACATCGCGTTTCGCGTCAGGTAGGCAACGTTACCGTCATTTAACGTAACTGCCTGGTTCGTTTTACCGTCGAATTTCCAGAAATCCGATATGTAATTAACACCGATTCCAACCGTCGCAAATGCTTGACTTGCTAATGCGGCTACGACGATAACAAAAAGTAACTTTCTCATTTCCACCCTCCGATTCACTTGGTTGTTATTCGAAAAGTATCTTGTTCTAAACTTGCTAATTCGAGT
>CAZPUW010000269.1:1305-4557 GCA_964589795.1 uncultured bacterium | reverse complement strand
GGCGATGTCGATAATATCACTATCGGCGAACGAAGCAATATTCAGGATGGCTCGGTCGTCCATGTCGATGCTGGCTTTCCGATGACGATGGGAAACAATATTACCGTCGGCCACAATGCAATTCTTCATGGCTGTACAATCGAAGATGAAGTGCTAATCGGTATCGGTGCAATCATCCTGAATGGCGCGACCATCCGAAAAGGTGCGCAGGTAGGTGCCGGCGCGGTAGTCCCACCCGGAATGGATGTTCCCGCAGGAACACTCGTCATGGGTATTCCGGCAAAAGTAAAACGTGAACTTACTCCTGAAGAGTTACAATCGAATTGGCGTAACGCCGACCATTACGTAAAATATGCCGAGCGCTATCGAAAAGGATTGAAAGGTATCAAATAACATAAATTGAGTCATTTTTAAATTTTTTTATTGGAGTTCACTGTTTCTATTGACACTTATGTGACAAATTCGTAGCTTTCGTAGCAGTCCCTTTTTTCTTGTATCGTCATCCACGCTATTACAACAAGTACCAGAACAAGAAGGAGGACGTATGAACACGCCCACCAGACTTTTTTCCATCGTCATTTCAATCATTCTTTGTACTTCACTCGCGTTCTCACAAAACAATTGGATTCCTACCGACGGTCCCTGCGGCGGAGTCTGCACGGAAATCGCTTCAACCGCGAATGGTACGTTGTATGCCGCTTGTGGCGGGGTGTACCGCTCGACTAATCACGGTGTTAGCTGGCAGCCAACCGGTTATTACGGTTATGTTTCGCAACTATTTGTCTCCGATAGTGCCGCATTCGTTATGAATTTAGGCGATTTGATTCGCATCGATTGCCAACCACCTCAATTTATGCAGCGGTTTGGTGCATACTCGGGAGCACTCTCCATCGACCAGCAAGGGCGGTTGTTCGAAAGCACCGGCGAAATAAATAATTACCTCTACCGGCGTTCCACCGACTATGGTGCGACGTGGATAAATCTTGATTCGACAATGTGGTGCAACCCTGATACACCTATCGGTGTGTTTCCCGATGGAAGTTTAATGGTCAACGCATTGATACCATACAATGCACATTCCGGCATACCGGCAGCTTTTCGCTCGTTTGATCACGGCAATACTTGGAACATCATCGGCGACGTCAGTACTGAAAATGCATACGGTATCGAGCATTATGCGTTAAGCACGAATGGAATCGGTTTCTGTTCCCTGAATTACGGTGTCGGTCAAACGACCGATTATGGCGCAACTTGGCATTCGTTCATCCCTCAAATGTTTTATCTGAAGAAAATTGGTCTCGAAGGGGATAGTGTTTTGTGTGAACTCGTAAAACCCACTTCCGATTCATCCATTTTCTACACGAAACCGGTTACCGGGGGTACCCTCA
The DNA here is from genome assembly GCA_964589795.1 of uncultured bacterium. GTDB lineage: Bacteria > Electryoneota > JAOADG01 > JAOADG01 > JAOADG01. The sequence goes on along the minus strand of CAZPUW010000269.1, from coordinate 3,169 downwards.
CCCGAACGGTTCTCCCACATAATATTTCCACTTTCGAAAGCAAAGATTCGTTAGGAATTATTTATGGTGGTGATTTCCCCGGTATTTGGCGTGCTGACGCCGGAGGTAATTATACCCCTTCGGTTGATTCGCTTAATGCGTTAACTACCCGCAATATTTTCTTCGATGAGGACAACCGGATACATTACTTCGGTAATGATGGATTGAAAACATATCATTTTTACAGCGATGACAATGGCGATTCTTGGACGTCGACAAATTTTCCGGCAAATGTGTATTACCCCCAAATCGTAATGGAGGAACAGCACTTGATGTACACGATTACAAGTAATAATGAATTCTATCATTCTACTGACCATGGCACTTCGTGGGGTCAGTTTGCTCACGCCCCGGGAGTATCACCAGGCCTATTTGATATTCTGTCCGACGGTACAATCTTTGTCGTTGATGACGATGTTTGGCACTCATGGACGTATCTCTACGCCTCGACCAATTACGGTAGTACATGGCATCGCATTGCGGTCAGCGATTCGGAAACCTTCGGTTTTATCCAAACCATTAGTGCCGCCGATACAGTGCTTATCATCGGTACAACAACCGGTACTTATAGCTGTGTTGCGAATGACACATTGCGTCGTATTTCCAACGCTGTTTGCAAATCGTTAGCCACCAAAGGTTACGATGGATTGTACTATTGGTGGGTAGGTGATTCGACTTTTTGGAACTGCTTGTATGTGACCACGCCAAATTGGTCAACCCAAACGCGGATATCGCTCCCCGATTCGGTCGATATATCTGCTCCGGTTGCTGTCGATGCCGTTGGGAACATCTATCTTCAAAACTACGCACATACACTATTGTCGAATGATAGAGGTGCACACTGGAATGAGATTGCGACGGGTTTGCCGGTATTTAATGGCGGGGATTATCTCCCATCGAACACGGTGATTCAATTTGCCCTGAATCCCTACACGGAAGAATTATTTGCAGGAATGACGCATGGTCTCTTCCATACGCAATCTCCGGTTACCGGTGTTGCTACACCTTTGCGAACATCACTTCCAAGTAAGGTTACCCTCTTATCGAACTACCCCAACCCATTCAATTCCACGACCCGAATTTCGTTTACGATACCGAAATCCGAGCGCGTCTCTCTAACTGTTTATGATGTACTTGGACGGAAGGTTGCGACACTAATGAACAACGAACAGCTGACCGCCGGTACTCATGAGAAAATCTGGAATGCAAATAAACTCGCAACCGGAATTTATTTCTATCGTCTGCAAACCGGTAGTTCTGTTTTCACGAAGAAAATGATGTACTTAAAATGATTGTGTTGCACTACAAAGCGATAAACAGACAATTTTGGATGGAGGATGTATGAACGCGTCCGCTAAATCAATTCTTATCGGTATCTGCTTCGCCTTATTCTGCACCGCTGCAAGCGCGCAGCTTACCTTTCAAAGACGCTCCACTCCATTTGGTCCGATTTCGATAGATAAGTTTTTGTCAGCGGGAAATACCGTTTTTGCCCTGCGCTCGAATACGAATCAGACCGGCTACAATGTGTATCGCAGCACAGATAACGGTGTCCATTGGTCGACGGATTCGTTGCTGGTGGTCGGCGACTTAGTGGCTTGGGGTAACGGCAACCTGCTGGCGCTTAATGCACATCAGGTATTACGCTCATCGAATTATGGTGCGAGTTGGAGTGCGGATAGTTGCGATTTTCCCGCACAGGTTCACCTAAATACGCTCGTGCGTACTCAGACAGGTTCAATGGTGGCGTCGACAAGGGAATTTGATTACAACGAGACTACTCACGACCGACTATATCTATCCACGGATAACGGAACACATTGGG
>CAZPUW010000269.1:0-1295 GCA_964589795.1 uncultured bacterium | reverse complement strand
GGGTATCTCAAGATTTTGTTCACTATTTGCGGGCAGTTGCGAATTGCGTTGCACGCAACGGCACCATTTACTCAATGACAATGGATACTACCAACGAGTATTGGGAACAGATCATTAATATCTACACCAGCCAGACCGATGGTTCGGCATGGTCACTGGATACCGCTATGCAAGTCAGTATTTGGGCTGACGATGAACCAGCCGGTTATCCCGTAGGGTTGGTGGCGGGTCCCGACAGTAGCGTGTATGTCGTTACCACCCAAGAGATTTACCGAAAGGGAGTTGGTGACACAAATTGGAACGGTATCGGAAACGTCAATATAAACATGACCGGTATAACTGCGATGGCCATTAACCAAATGGGTGAATTACTCATCTCGGAAGATAGTTATTACTTCGGTTACCGGTTGTTTCATTCCACGAATCTCGGCGCTTCATGGGTGGAGAGTGCAGGTCGCCCCGACACGTTGCTTATCTCTCAGTTGTATTTCGGGGAAAACGGAACGGGATTCTGTTGCGGTTGTGACAACTACCGCACGACTGACAATGGAGTGAGCTGGTCTCCCATTTTAATCGACACTACTCAGCGGGGACTAAATTCGTTGTTCCTCACGCGTTCGGGAACACTAATCGCGCAAAGCCCACAGGTTTTGTTTACTAATTACCGCTCGGTCGATCAAGGTATCCACTGGCAGACTATCGCGGATGGAATACCGACAATCAACGACGAAATAGTAGACGTGTTCGATCACGATGATTCGATCTTGACCGCTTGCGTCTGTAAATATGCTACGTTTGCCCAGAGTGCGAGTTATTCATTGTATCATTCGACAAACGACGGTAGGAATTGGAATCCCGTACTTTTCGATTCGACTTATATGAATGAGATAAGTAGTATCTTTCCGGGAACGTCTGGTACGATAATCGGACGGACCAATTCTCCAAGATATTTTATCAGTCGAGATAATGGTATTACTTGGCATACGCACCGTTTGCTGAATATGCTGCCGATGATGACGCAATTTCTTACGCTTTCGGACAATACCTACTTGGCTTTTACCGACAGCGCCGCGTATTACCCGAATAGCCGCAACCATTTTTACACCGCCGGTGATGACAGTGCTAATTGGACTGCATTGAATACAGTCCTTTTTTCAGGGGTGAACAAGTTGTACCAAACTCGTTCGGGAAATCTTTTAGCAAGCAAAGGAAGCTACTTCCATCGGCCTACCGACTACGCCATTTATCGCTCGACCGACTTAGGTGGGTATTGGATTCAAATTTTACCTACACCG
>CAZPUW010000268.1:0-4573 GCA_964589795.1 uncultured bacterium | reverse complement strand
AATGCACCGACATATTTAGCATTCCTGACTACAGTCACCGGGATGCACAACATGAGTGTAGCTGATTTGCTAATGCGGGAATCAACGTACCGGTTTATTATCGCAATCTCTGTCGGTTCGGTATTCTTCGGAGCAAACACTTATATCGGTAACGGCCCTAATTTCATGGTGAAAACCATTGCCGAAGAGTTGGGTTGCTCAACACCCTCTTTTCTCGGGTATGTGTTCAAATACAGCATACCCGTTCTACTACCGATATTTGTTGTCGTGTGGTTGATTTGGTTTCGATAACTTTGCCGGAATACCATCGGTAACCAAACGATGGGCGAAGCCTTGCAAATCGCTTTCAGATGGGTTTGCATCCAGTTTTTCTTCCCACAGTAATTGTGCGTCGGGGACATTCATAATGGAAAACTGCGAGTCCATACCCATTTTTCCGTGTGGTTGACCTTCTCCGCCGCCACCACGATGCCCGTGGCTGCCATGACCGCCTCCGAAACCACCACCTCCGCCACTCTCAGGGCCACCCTCGGGGCCACCGCCACCAAAGCCACCTTCGGGTGGCTCAGGCCGTCCTTCACCTTCGCCATGCTCACCGCCTTTACCATGGCGTTCGAAGCCGGGTCGGTTACTGAAAATAACGAGTGAAGCGTTTACCGATTTAGCAATCGCACAAGCAATAGCCGGGGTTATCCGATGACCTTTTTCGAATAAACTCGATAAGTCAGAGCGCATCTGACATTGTTCTTCCGTCATGCTAACGACATGAAACGGTTCATTCTCCAAGCGGTCGAGTACCTTGCCAAGCGTAGCACCAGACGGGCCTTGCGGTATGATGACCACTACCACTTTATAATCGGCTGGGTGGTACGGAGCAAGATATTTGACATGGGTCGCACAACCAATAAAAGAAAAACCCACAAAATAAACGATAACGAAATAAGCCGTTACCTTAAATCGAGATAATACATTCGGTTTCATTACTCCCCACACAAAGCAAATTGATTCAGTAAATTTTTCACGCACAGCATTCATCGAGAATGATGCATTTAGGTATGAGACGTTTAAGGTGAGAAAAAAGTTTAGTGTTAGGTGAAGAAATAAGTCACTACTTATTTAACCGACCCGGTATCGGTGATAAGTCGTTTTGCTGTCTCGCGCATTGCGGATTCAGATGGGCTTGCCGCTAACGATTCATACCACAATACAGTGGAAGTGCGGACATCAAGGATTGCGAGCCGTATATCGTCGAATGGTTTTTGGTCATCATCGGACGAATACGGTTTTGACGGTGCTTGGGTAGCATCGTCGAAGTTTTGCGTTTGCGTTCCTGCGGGTGATAAAGGCGGGGATGAAGAATTGGAAGGATTTTCTTCCTTTTTTTTCGGTTCAGGATCGTAATAGACGACAATCGTCGCATTTTCCCATTTCGCCATTTTAATCGCAACATCAGCAGTAACCCGACCAAGCAAGTCGTACGTTGTTGCAACTTCGCTACGTAAGTGACACTCTTCTTCCGGGATACTCACAATGCGAAACGGCTCGTTTTCAATGCGGTCAAGCATACGACCAACGACGGTTCCGGCTTTACCTTTTGGAATCAAAACAAGCATTACCTTGTGTTCCGACGGGTGGTACGGTGCTAAATAGAGTACAGTTGTTTTACAACCGACAACTAAAAACATTGCGCAGCTTACGATAATGCCTACCATCGTAATTCTGCGCAATGTATGAATTTTAGCCAACACTGCTTAACCTTCACAGTCGGCGATAAATGCCTTCACAGTCAACGGTTCGCCGGTAGCATTTTCGATTAGTTTGTTCCAATGCCAACGACCACCGGGATGAAATACTTTCTCTTTTAAGAAAGTACCAACCTTTTTCGAATTGACATACGCCGATTCGGTATCGTTCTCTCCGGCAAGGGCTTTGGCTTTTATCGCATGTTGAAGTTGGGAAGCCATCAGATCACCTAACAAATAGTTCTGATAGTACACAGGGCTGCAACCCAAGTGAATTTTCGCCGCCCAATCGCTATGATGGCGATTATCCGGTCGTTTTATCTCCTGAAACTTCTCTACCAAATCCCACCACAACGTATCCAAATCGGAATCGGGATTTGCATACATCGCCTTTTCAAAATTGACCATTACAAGGCACCAACGTGCCATCACCAAGTGCTTCGCAATCATATTTTCGTGGAAAATCTTGCCAATTTTCTCGGCTTCCGCTTGCGGCACTTTGGCATACGTCGTCAACCATGCCGGATTCTTCACATGCCGTTCCATCATCATTGCAATGGCTTCGGTTGTCAAAGTATGCGCAGGAGATCGAAGTAAAAACGGGAGAGATCGGTTGATATAAGCATCATAAACGCCATGACCGAACTCATGCAACATCGTACTCATCCAGTAATCGGTCGAAGTTACATTGCACAAAATGCGGATATCGTCGGCACGGTCAACAGACATACAGTAAGCATGTTGTTGTTTTCCTTCACGCTCATACAAATCGCTTCCGGCAAGGATTTTTTCAATCGATAGTCCGATAGAATCGTAAAACGCTTTGGTAAGTTCTTCAAGATTTTTCCCTTTGAAATATGGATCGAGGGAATAATCAGGTATCGGCGCTTCCTGAAAGAAGGGGTCTTCATAGTGCCACGGACGCAGTTCTTCCGGTTTGATGCCATACTTTGCGGCTAACCGTGATTCTAAACCGCGCTTGAATTTCGCCCACGGTTTTTTTGTTTCTTCGTAAACCCGTTCGAGGATTTTGGTTAATTCGACGGGATCAAGTTCCTGCAATTTTATTCGCATCGTCCATGCATCGGAATATCCCAAGCGTCGAGCGATGGCGTTGCGGACTTTTACCAATGCGCGAACTTTCGGTCCGGTTACCGCTCCAATTTGCTTCGCCCCTTCCCATACTTCTTTGCGGTATTTCGCATCGGACGAGGACTTCAACTGTTCACGGCACCAGTTTTCAGTACGCTTTTCACCACCGATAACCGCACGAAAGGTAGTAAAGTCGTTTTCAATTTCTTTTTCGCGCTTAACGGTGTCTTCGATTTCTTCTGGTGTCAAAGCGCCACCAGTAAAATCTAGCATCAGCGATTCTGCAATCCGGTTACGGATTTCATCCGAGCCACTTTCTGATGCTTTCAATTTCTTAAATTCGGCAAACCGCACCGGATCCGCCCATAACGCCATCATTTTCTTGTCGGCGTTCGCACTCCGTTCCATCGCTTCCGGTTTACCGGTTGTGGTAAATTCCCAATAACCTTCGCACGTTTCTTTGTAGAGCGGAACGAGTTTATCGGTCAACTCATCGATAAAGGCCTGCAAGCTCACTGTTATTCCTTTCCGATTAAATGAAACCCACTATTAACAAGAGTGGGCATGAACATAAAAAAGTACATGTAACTGAGTTAAAATGCAAAAGTCACTGGAAAACCGACCTTAACGAAAAACCGAGATGGTGCTCGCCATAGCGCATACAGACGGTTTCCATCTCTTCGCGTGCGCGGTCAGATACGGTAATGCGCTTGACTTCGCGCTCCGACATTGCATCTAATTTACGCAACCACGCGTATGTTTCGCCGGAAATCTGTAATAGTTGTTCTTCGGGTGACGTAGGTTTACCAGTAAGGCAGTTTTCACAAATACCTACACCGCGGTCAACCAAAATGGCTAACCGTTTACCCCGGACAAGATTTCCACAACGGTCGCACCTTGACCAGTCGATGGGAAAACCCAATTCACTTACCCATCTCAAAACAAACTGGAGGTATAATAACCTCGCATCGGTTTTATCGGAGCCAATCGCCTGCAACGTCCGAATCAATTGGTAATAACCGGTAGGGTGCGGTGATTCAGGGTTAATCGTTCGTTTCACCAATCGCAGGATTCGCATCCATGCGGTAAAGCGGAGATACTCTAACGGTACGGAAACCTGTACTAACGGGTCAATCGAGACCAACGAAAATAAATCACGCTGACTGTGGTCAATCCAGATTAACTCGACATGGCTACCGGGAGTATGGTAAGCGCCGGTAAATGCTTTGGGACGGCGTGCACCCTTTGATACAAGGGAGAGTTTACCACTTTCGCGGGCAAGGCAAGTCAGTATAAATGAAGATTCACTCCATTTACGGCTATGAAGAACCAATGCCTCGTCTTTGCGAAACTTCATTTACTCACCGGTTACGCGATACGCCGTAACGTTCAGTCCAACTACCTATTAAAAATCCAGCCACAGCGGCGAGAAATAAACCACGAAGTAAATCATCACGACTATACGTTAGATAAAACGGTATCCCGAAAATCAAACCAAATACAATTCCCCGAAGCATTGCATGAGTTCGCCACGGGACCCACGCACAAGCCATGCCGGTCAAAATTCGGACGATAATGTATGCGAGCGTGCGATGGTATTCGGTTGCATTGTGGGGCATACCCGCTTCAACCGTACCGACCAAAGCACCGGCGATAACACCGGCCAGTAAACGGCGGTTCCGTTCAGGTGGTTCTTTATCACCGGCCATGATTTGATAAAGTTCACCTTTATTTACTGA
>CAZPUW010000267.1:0-4598 GCA_964589795.1 uncultured bacterium | reverse complement strand
TTCGCATCATCAACGGGAGCGGAGTCAATTCGCGGAATGCGATTCCGACGAAGACAAGCTTAGCAGAGTGCTATCCGAATCCATTCAATAATGCTGTGACAATTCATTATGCACTGCACGATGCGGCACCGGTGAACATTAAAGTGTATGCGGTAAATGGGGCATTGGTGGCGGAGTTAGCGAACGGTATGCAAGCGCAAGGTATGCATCAATTGACATGGAAACCGGAACGGTTGGCAAGTGGTGAATATATTGTGGAGATGAGGACAGCGAAGTTTACGGATAGGAAGAAAGTGATGTATTTGAAGTAAAAGATTAGTAGAATTATCCAGCTACATGGTTAAGTTTTTTTTTGTAAAGAATCCGCATGAAACAACTAACCAAATACGTTATCGCTGTTTCCGTCTTCGCAATCCTTTGCTTTGTCGTCTGGATGATCCTGCCGGACGATCCACCGGAACGAAAGGCAATGAAACTCTTCGAACAAAGAAAGTATCAAGAGGTTCTTCTGCATTATCCCAATTCGCCAATCGCCGCAGATGCGGAGGATAGTCTTGCGGAGGTACTTTTTAACGCAGGTAAATATTCAGAATTGTTAGCGACTTACCCGGGTTCTCGTGTTGCACAGCTTATGAGGGATTCATTAGCCAAAAAGCTCTTCCTCGAAAAAAGGTACCAAATAGTAATCGATAAATTCCCCGATACAGAAGCTTGTATGAAATCAAAAGAGGAGCTTGCGAAAGTAGAATTCGATTCGGCAATGAAAATAAAAGATGAGTACAAACGAGTGATGATATTTGCGGATATTATTCGGAATTATGCAGGGACGCAAACTGCGGCGAAAGCATGTATGTTTTTTGATCCTGAAATTATTGCTCGTCATGACCACCGACCTTATCCCTACAAACGCAATACGCCCCACATTCGGCGAAATAAAGAGTTCAAATAAATTCAATTTTAGACAAACTACTACGCAGCAATCCCACCCCTAAACGGTTTTCGGTGCTGGTCTTTGTGGAATAATTTAAAGAGTACTTCGAAGTTGTTCATCATCTTTTTCTTGAGCATAGAGATATACGAGTGGATGATGCGAGCGGAATTGGTGATGAAGTGCATTGGTGCGGTGCGGAACATAGTGGCTTTCTTTTCTCTTCGTCTTGAGAATGAGCGTTATCGAACTCCACCTTACGTGATGGATAGACTCCCCTACACCACAAGATACGTGTAACGATTGAATAACACGATTTTTAGCACTCCGTACCGTCGTAACTAATGACTTAGCCCCTTTTCCTGATTAACTTACCATATAAATTTCCTTTCCATGGAAGAACCATGACAACTACTACCAAATTTGTTTTATTCACCCTCTTCCTCATTCTCGTTATAGTATGCAGTTTGGTATCACTGTATATTTTACATGGCAAACCAGATTACCATCAGGTTCCACCCACGGGACTGAAATACGAAGACTTTATAGCACTATATGGAAATATACAAATCGAGAAAGAGGCAAAAGAAAAACTTGCAGAGAAGTGGTTTACCGAACACCATTACGAAAAAGTATTGAGAAACTACCCGGATTCCCGAGTTGCAAAACGAGCAAAGGACTCACTCGCCCAACAACTCTACTTAGAACAAAAATACCAACTATTAATTGATGGATATAAAGATACGGAAGCCGCCAAGAAGGCAAAAGAAGAGCTGGCACATTTAGCGCTTGATTCAATACAAAACATAAAAAATAAAGTCAAGCAAATGGATGCACTTGTGCCTCTAATGAAAAAGTATACTGGAACAAAAGCAGCAGAATTGATGTTGCAACTTTATCAAGCGGATTTCAAAAAGGTGTATCACCGCAACTACTCTCCTATAAAAGATAATTTGATTCCTTCACACTGAAAGAATTCCCAAATCACACATTAAGCGCCGAGCTGGCCCCTTTTTCGTATCACTCATTGAACCTAAACGAAAGAAGCTTGCATGAATAAACCTACCATTCAATCCGTCACACCTACGATTTGCGAATTATTCGGTGTCACTACTCCCGCAGATTGTCAGGAAAAAGCACTCCCGACGGTCATAGAAGCCGTGAAAGCGTCGATGGGTGCGCTCTATTTAGACAGGTTACTCGTCTATGCACCGGACGCCATTGGTACACATTTCCTGCGAAAGTATCCGGAAATTTACCAGTTGTTTCACAACATGGCGACAGTGGAAATCGAACTTCAATCGGTTTTTCCACCCAAGACTCCGGTTTGTTTTGCATCGATGTTCAGCGGCGTATTGCCCGCCAAACACGGCATTCAGGCATATACCCGACCGGTGCTTGCCATCGATACGGTATTCGATGCAATGGCGCGGCAAGAGAAAAAATGCGCGATTGTAGCAGTAGCGCAAAGCAGTATCGACTTGATTTTCCGCAACCGCGACATGGAGTATTACACTGAGGAGTATGACCCGCAAGTCACAATTCGAACATTGGATTTAATCGGGCGGGACCATCACGATTTGATTGTGGCATATCATCAGGAATATGACGACACGCTACACAAAACGACACCATTTTCTGACGAAGCGATAGACGCGGCGCGACGGCATGGTGAGACATTCCAGCAGTTATTGAAAGCGGCGGCGATTGCATGGAAAGGACGGCGGTGGGCGGTAGCAGTTACACCGGATCACGGGGCGCATATTCAAGCGGATGGATTAGGAACACACGGCGACGATATCCCGGAGGATATGGAAGTCACCCATTTTTGGAATTGTTGGTTACAGGGAGAAGAAAAGTAAGATTTAAATTCTTGCTAACTGTAATTGCGGTTGAACGGGGAGTATCCCGGAAGTTTCGACAAACCAATCGACTTTGTGGATGATGGCAATCCGAACATGATTTAACAGTAAAAACGAGAAATAGCGGAAACCGACAAAGAAGAGGAAAAACCGAACCCCTAACGGTATTGTGTCGTAACCTTTATCGAACATTTTGTGAAATGCTTCTTCGTTGTTCATCATCCGTTTCGTTGTCTTCCACACTTCATGCACTACTTGTGAATAGTATGGGAAAAGAAATTTACCGGAAGATTTGACGATTGGTGTAACAGCTTTGGTTGTACCTACAACTACCGGTACAATTATTCGAGTGGTTCCTCTTACAACCGGAACAATGATATTCGATGCGCGATGGAAGAGTCGAACCGGTACATTATTAAGCATGATAACTTTCTATTCTATGCATCTTGAGAATGAGCATTCTCGAACTCCACCTTACGCGATGGATTGGCTACCCCATACCATAAGATACGTGTAACTATTGAATTAAACGATTTTTGGCACCCCACGACTATCGTAGCTAATGACTTAGCCCATTTTCCTTCTTACCTTATGTCCATACGAATCACAAATCCTATCGAAAGCACCATGAAAACAAATTCCACCAATCGTCCCGTTCCTGAAACCGTTAACGGCATTCCGGCTATCCCTTATCAAGGGGTAGGAAAATACATTCCCAATGGCCGCAAAGCGGCACCACCCATTTCGTCATGCGCATCCTTTCCACTCGACGGGAATAAAATCGTCGGGTCATTACGCGAAGCGTTACTGAAATGCGGGCTCAAGGACGGAATGACGATTTCGTCGCACCACCATTTCCGTAACGGCGACCTTGTGATGAACCGTGTGTTCGATGCTTGTGCCGAACTTGGAGTTAAGGGGCTAAGATGGTTTCCCAGCGCGGCATTCCCGTGCCACGAACCACTCATCAAATATCTCGAATCGGGACTCATACACCACATCGAAGGGTCACTCAATGGGCCATTGGGGAAATACGTCAGTGAAGGGAAAATGCTGCCGGGACTGGCGGTATTGCGGAGTCACGGCGGACGCTGGCAGGCGGTGCAGGACGGCGAAGTGCATATCGACGTCGCAATCGTTGCCGCACCGACGGCGGATTGTTTCGGGAATGCGACGGGAGACCGCGGGCCATCGGCTTGTGGACTGTTGGGATTCGGATTAGTTGATTCGGAATATGCAGACCATGTAATCGTAGTGACGGATAATCTTGTTGATTTTCCGTGCGTGCCGTGGCAGATACAAGGACAGAATGTTGATTGCGTCGTTGTCTTGGATAAAATCGGCGACCCGTCGAAAATTATTTCCGGTACTACACAACTAACAAAATCACCCGACCGGCTTTTTATTGCTGAACTTACAGCGAAATTCTGCGACGCGGCAGGTATCGTACGGAACGGATTCTCGTTCCAAGCGGGAGCGGGAGGAACATCGCTCGCATTTGCGATTTACCTCAAAGAAATCATGAAACGCAAAGGGGTGAAGGCGCGGTTCGTGCGTGGCGGTTCGACCAAATATTTGGTTGAGATGTTGGAAGAAGGACTCGTTGATTATATCCTCGATGGTCAAACATTCGATTTGGATGGTGTGCGTTCGATGCGGGAGAATCCGCACCATGTCAATACATCGCCGTTCACGAGTTACAACTGGCACGGCAAAGGGAACTTCGCGTCGATGATAGATGCAGTCGTGCTCGGTGCGACGGAAGTCGATTTGGATTTCAATGCGAATGTGGTGACGCACAGCGACGG
>CAZPUW010000266.1:0-4609 GCA_964589795.1 uncultured bacterium | reverse complement strand
TTCGCTATATGCCCCAAATCATTCCGCACCATATCGACAATCATTACATTTTCTGCTCTATCCTTTTCCGCTTCTTTAAGATCCGCCGCAAGTTGTTCATCTTCTTCGCAGTATCTACCACGTGGACGCGTTCCTTTCATCGGCCTGCTGGTTATGTTTTCTCCTTCGAGTGTAAAAAACAGTTCCGGCGATGCCGAACAAATTACATCGTCTCCAGTATTCAGAAAAGCAGCATACTTCGGTTCCTGTGCCGCCACCAACCGATGAAACAATTGCCAAGCCGAACCGGAGAACCGGTTTCGTAACCGAATCGTGTAATTGACTTGATATGTGTCGCCGCGTCCTATCAATTCATGGATAGCGTCGATACTATCGTGATAATCCCGCTCACTAACAGACGCTTGCCACGTGTCTAAATCAGTTACCTCTTGTTCGCCAACTGTTTCTTTGAGCGATTCGGCTTCATCAAATGAATCATATACACCAAACCATAGCATTGGCAGTTCTGATGCTTTGTGACATTTCAACGCCTTGTCGAATGCCGGTGCCGCTTCGTATGCCACAAATCCTGCGGCATATTTCCCCTTCGTTGTCAATTCTTCTACTTCTCGCATCGAAGCGACAACTTCATCCAATCGATTCGTTTGAATAATTCGTTCCGGCTTCCGATACAATCGCCAGCGCGTTCCGTTCGCCGTTTGCATGACGACGGTTCCGGCTTCGGTATCGGGTATCTGTTCGAAGTGTAGTTGCGATTTCATTTCGAACCGCGATCGGAAAGTTGGAGAAAATTTCTTAGTAGTGTGTTTCCATTGGGAGTCAAAATCGATTCGGGGTGAAACTGCACGCCGTATATCGGTAATGTGCGGTGTGCCAATCCCATGATTGTTCCGTCTTCTGTCGTTGCGGTAATTTCTAATTCAGCGAGGAATGTCGTTTCATCTACAATCAAAGAATGGTAACGCATCACGGAGAACGGATTGGGTAGATCTTGGAATAGGTTTGTACCATCATGTTTTACATTTGATGTCTTGCCATGCATTGGTAAATTCGTTCGAACAATTTTTCCGCCAAACACTTCCGCGATGCATTGATGGCCGAGACAAATTCCCAGAATGGGAATCCCCTTACTTCCAAATTCTCGAATGATGTTGCGTGAGATACCTGAATTGTCCGGTGTTCCCGGTCCCGGAGAGATAGCAATCTTAGAAGGTTTTATCGTAATAATTTCTTCGATGGTTTTTTCATCGTTACGTATAACAACCGGAGTTTCTCCCATCATCGCGAATGCTTGTACTAAATTATAAGTAAACGAATCGTAATTATCGACCAACAAAAACAATCGCTACTCCGGTTTGTGAAACCCTAACACCACCCATGAATGCGATTGCCTCCGAACCACCGCCGATCCCAATGCCCTTCCCAACTTCTTTCCTTGTCCAACCAGTAATCCGGTTACAATCACTCGACCCTCTGGATACAATAACGAAGGGATAATATCCCACCATTCTTTCAATACGTTCAGATGAATGTTCGCAAGAATTAAATCGAATTTTTCACCCGGCTTATAGCGTGTACTTAAAATTGAACCTTCACGAAGTACCATCTTGCCGGTGAAGCTATTCCTGCGAATATTTTGTCGCGCCTCCCGTATCGCGTCCTCTTCAATATCGATTCCAAGGCAATATTCAGCACCACTTGCCAATGCCACCAGTCCGAGAATACCCGTTCCGCACCCGGCATCTAAAACACGGTCCCCTGTACGTGTCCATTCCGATGTTAATTTCGCCGCCATTCGCGTTGTTTCGTGTTCCCCCGTTCCAAATGCCATCCGCGGTGGTATAACAAGCCACGTCCGTTCGTCATCGGGAATCATCGCCCGTAGTGGTGCAACACCAATCGTGTTCGAGAGAACAAATCGCTTTAAATCTTTTCGCCACCTTGCAATTTGATCGAAATCCGGTAGTTGCTCGATATTCATTTCGATGTCTGGAATCATTTCTTTAATCGAAGCAACCAATTCACGAATCTGCGGCTGTACCGTATCCCATTCCGATAACAGGAACGCTGAATGCAACTCACGTTCCAACGCCGTTTCTGCCGGTGGTTCACTACCCCATTCGTCGATACCGTAATCGGCATTCAAATCGAGTTCACCACTCGCCCCCTTCGGACGCTCCTCTACCCCTACCGCGCCAAGCTCAATCAATCGTTCCCCAACGATCTCGGCTAACGGCCCGGTTCCGGTCAAAGTCAAACCAAGGTATGATTTCTTGTTACTTGTCATATTTTATGATAACCGACTCTATTCCTTGTTGCAATGTATATTTCAACCGTTGTCTTGTCCAATATTTCTGAAATTTCTTTAACTTAGCGTTTTTCGTCCATTTTACTCAGTTGCTCGTTGGCTAAACCTTGAATTACATTATAAATCTGTAAACGAAAGGTTCAACATGGCACATTCCTACACCCCCGGGCTTCGGGTGGCCGAACAAACAAAGATAGTCAAGGAACGCCAACTCCCCACCGAGCCGGACAAAACCGCCGTGTTAGTAAAAGTCGGTGACCGTGTTTCCGCCGAAACTATCGTTTTGCGCAGTGAAATGCCGGGTAATGTGCAACCGGTCAATGTTGCGAACTTGCTCCAAGTGCCCCCGCAGGATGTCCCGCACCTTTTGAACAAGAAAGAGGGGGATAAAGTCACCAAAGATGAGATGATAGCCGAATCGAAAGGGTTATTTGGTCTGTTCAAATCGCAAGTTAAATCCCCGATTTCCGGTTTTGTCGAATCAATTTCTGCGATTACCGGCCAGATGATGCTCCGCGAACCCCCAATACCCATTGAGCTTTCCGCTTACATCGACGGAACGGTGACCAGCGTTACCAAAGAACGCGAAGTAACAGTCGAAACCAACGGCTGCTTGATTCAAGGAATTTTCGGCATCGGTGGTGAAGCCGTCGGCGTTCTTAAAATGATTGCAAATGACCCGGGCGATAAAATCGATGAAGCGCAAATCCCGAACGATTGTAATGGACAAATATTGGTCGGTGGTGCTCTCGCAACACTCGCGGCTGTGCGCAAAGCAATTAAAGCGCATGCAGTCGGTTTTGTTACCGGTGGTTTTGCCAATCAGGATTTAAAGGAACTGCTCGGTTACGAGCAAGGTGTGGCAATCACCGGAACCGAGCAAATCGGACTTACCCTCGTTCTTACTGAGGGATTTGGTTCGATTACGATGGCAGATAGGACATTCCAGCTATTGAAAAAATTTGCCGGTAAAAAGACATCAATCAACGGTGCGACGCAAATTCGCGCGGGTGTGATTCGTCCTGAAGTCGTCATCCCGCATAGTGAGAAGAGTGTCGAATCAGTGCATGTGCTAAAGGGTCTCGAACCGGGCGATATCGTTCGTGTTATCCGTGAACCCCATTTCGGTAAGATTGGCAAAGTTGTCGAACTTCCGTCCGAACTTCAAGTACTTGAATCTGAAGCGAAAGTACGTGTAATGAAAGTGGAACTGAATGGAGTAGTAGTCATGGTTCCCCGCGCGAATGTCGAAGTGATCGAAGAATAACTCTTCTCTTCATACTATACAAAAAAAAGCGGGCTACATGTCCGCTTTTTTTGTCTGCCAAAATTCCGTGTGTTAGAATATCGGATGTGGGAACCTGTCCGGCGCATTTGAATCGAATGGTCGGTCGCCGAATGCAATAGCAATAGCAGCGGTATCATTATCATTCCGTAACGCATGCGGTACCCTCGGTGGAATTTTATACAATATTTCTCCCGCCGTTGTAATCTCTTCATGCCGACCAGTCTCATCGATCCAACCGATCCGCATTCCACTCGTTAGCGGAAGGACTGCTTCCGTCATCAATTCATGGTAGTGGTTTCCCCTTATCACACCCGGTTCGAACGTTACGATGTGTATATCTTCGAGCGTCCCTAATGTCTCGCTGAGTAATGGAAAAAGTTGTATCAACCATCCCCGTTCCGGTTGGGTAATTCGTTTGTCAAGTAGCTTAACCCGTATTACTTTCTTTAAACTCATCGGAGCTCCATAATGAAATATTGGGTGCTGGGTTGCGGTCGTATCGGAATTGCCGCAATTTACTATCTTTTGCAAGACGAACAAACGACAAGCATTACGATTACAGATGCGTCGGTTGCCGCCCTTCGCGCCGCCCCGGAAAAACTACTCCGTGCGGAAATTACACAAAGCCGGATAGATAATATTTGTACCTTTTTACCACTCGCCGGTACGGAAGGTATCGCCGAACGGCTCGAACCGGGTTCGGTAGTTCTATCTTGTCTCCCTTACAGCATGAATCCTTCCGCAGCAAAAATGGCCGCACTTGCCGGTTGCCACTATGCCGATCTTGGTGGAAATATCGACGCCACTGCCGAAGTCCTTGCACTCAATAATCTCGCACGGGAAAAAGGCGTGTCACTGATTCCCGATTGTGGTCTGGCTCCCGGACTTGCAGGAATTCTTGCCATGCACGGCATGCCCCATTTCGATGAAGTCGATAGTATTAAACTTCGTTGTGGTGGTCTGCCTCAGGCCCCCGAAGGGCCGTTCAAATACTCACTGGTTTTCTCCCCCGG
>CAZPUW010000265.1:0-4622 GCA_964589795.1 uncultured bacterium | reverse complement strand
CAAAAAAATCGGAATTATGTATCTTTGGTTTGCCCTGTTCAATTCGTTATTTGGCGGGGCCTTCGCCGGTTTCATCCGCGCCCAGCTCTTTACTCCCGATGGTAAAGTGCTTTCGCCGCAACTCTACAATCAGTTTATGACCATGCATGGTTCGGTGATGATTTTCCTCGTTATCATCCCGGCGATGATTGGTTTCGGTAATTACCTTGTGCCGCTTCAAATCGGTGCCCGCGATATGGCTTTTCCGAAAATTAATGCATTCAGTTTTTGGATTAGCATTCCCGCCATGATAATGATGTATGCAAGCTTTCATGCCGTCGGTGGTGCCGCACAATCCGGTTGGACCAGTTATCCTCCCCTTTCCTCCAAAGCATATTCACCGTCTCCCGGTGTCGATATGTGGATTTTCGGATTGCACCTTCTTGGCATCGGTTCCGTTCTCGGTTCTATCAATTTCATCGTTACTATTCTGAATATGCGCGCTCCCGGTATGGGAATGTTCAAAATGCCGATGTTTGTGTGGACGTGGCTCGTTAACGCTTCGATGATACTTGTCGCTACCCCCGTCCTTGCCGGTGCCATCACCATGCTCCTTACCGACCGTGCCTTCCAAACCGGTTTCTTCCGGCCTGCTGAAGGTGGTGACCCCGTCTTATATCAACATCTCTTCTGGTTCTATAGCCATCCGGCTGTTTACATCATGGTTGTACCCGGTTTCGGTTTGATTTCGCAAATCCTCCCCGCTTTCTCCGGTAAAAAACTTTTCGGATACAAAGGGATGGTCTTTGCCACTGCCCTAATCGGCATAATCGGCTTCATGGTGTGGGGACACCACATGTTCGTCGCAGGTATTTCTCCAATCTTGCGCATGATATTCATGTTTATGACAATGCTTATCGCCATTCCGACCGGTATTAAAATCTTTTCGTGGCTCGCAACGATCTGGGGTGGTTCAATTCGTTTCACTGTCTCGATGATGTTCGGTCTCGGTTTTATTTTTCTTTTCACCATTGGTGGCATGTCCGGCGTCATTCTTGCTGTCGTCCCCGTCGACGTGCAGGTTCACGACACCTACTTTGTCGTCGGTCACTTCCATTATGTCCTCTTTGGTGGTTCGGTGATGGCGCTCCTCGGTGGCACCTATTTCTACTTCCCGAAAATGAGTGGTCGTTTCCTTTCTGAGAAAATGGGTAAGTTTGTCTTTTGGTTCATTTTCTTGGGAATGAATTTCACGTTCTTCCCGATGCACCTGCTCGGCATCATGGGTATGCCGCGCCGCATCTTCAATTACGCCCAGCGTCCCGAATTCACTACCCTCAATCAAATCGAGACCTTCGGCTACATGCTAATGGCAATCGGTGGTATCCTCTTCATCACGTCAATTGTTCGTGCATTGATGCAACCGAAAACCGCTACCGACGATGCGTGGGACATTAATGAGGTACAACAATCACTCGAGTGGACAATTTCTTCACCGCCACCAGTCGAAAATTTTCCTCACCTTCCGGTAGTTGCATAGCATGAGCATGAATCCATACTCACCACAACTGGATCGTGAGCGCTACCGCCTCGCGTCGTGGCTCACCGTTCTCCTTCTTCTGACTCTCGGACTTGTTGTATGGGGCGGTGTGGTGCGTCTTACCGGTTCCGGTCTCTCTATTCCCGAGTGGCCGATAATCAATGGTAGTCTGCTACCACCGTTCAGTGTATCCGCATGGCAAACTGTCTATCAAACTTACCATATTCGCGAGCTCCATCTTCAGGATGTCGCCGTTCCGACTATCGATCAGCTTCATCAATTTCAACAGATGTTTTGGATCGAATACGGCCATCGTGCCCTTGCCGCATGTGCCGGTATCATCTTTCTCACATTGTTAGTGCAGACATTTCGTAACCGCGAATTGCGCGGTTCAATTGGTTTCCGCATGACCATCGCCGCAATCGCACTCATTATTCAGGCGATTCTTGGTGGTCTTGTCGTCAAAACTGATATTCGTCCCGAATTGCTTGCTCTCCATCTCGGTACCGCGTTTTTCTTCATCGCGACCATCGTCTGGATGGCGCTCACTTTGATGAATCCCTATTCAATTGTTACTTCCCGCAATACTTTGAATACTGTTGCTTGGTTCAGCGTCGGCTTTGTTCAATTACAAGTCATGTCCGGCGCCCTTGTCGCCGCAACTTTTGCTGGCCAACTATACAACACGTGGCCGTTGATGAATGGTTACTTGCTTCCTCCCTATGATGCAATGGTCAGTATTGAGTTTGGTTCGGTATTCCTAAATCTTTTACATAACCCGCTCACGATTCAATTCATACATCGTTGGCTCGCTTTCCTTACCGCGACAATGCTGATTTCCACTGTTATTGTTGCCTACCGCAAGCGCAATCTATCTCCACGTGGCAGGATGGCAATCCGCGCCTTACCAGCTCTGATTACTCTCCAAATTCTTTTAGGTCTCGCAAATCTTCTCTTCAAAGTTCCATTTTGGTTTGGCTTGGCGCATTTAGTAACTGCAGTACCGGTGTACTGCGCAGTATTGGTCATCGCGTATGATAGTGGACATCGTTCCACGGAATCTCTTTCGGGGGAAATAGTATGAGTGAACCGGTGGCAACGACTGCGCAACCTGAAGATATCGTAACCGCTGCATCCGGCGTTGGTGCTCGTCCTGCGGTTTGGCGCGATTACCTCGCATTGACCAAACCGACTATCATGTTGTTGGTTTTGATTACCGGCTTGACTTCACTCGTTGTCGAATCGTCGATGTATTTTCGTCCTTGGGATGCTCTCCTTGTCATACTCGGACTCATGCTAACCGGTGGTTGTGCCAATGCGTTGAATCAATATTTTGAGCGCGAACGTGATGCCCAAATGGTGCGCACCCGCAAACGCCGCCCGTTACCGCAGGGACGTATCGAACCTCGAAATGCACTTATTTTTTCAATTGCATTAGGCATCGGAGCGATTGCACTATTTGCAATTCGGTTCAATTGGCTTTCTGCCGGTCTTGCTCTGTTCACGATTATTTTTTATAGCTTCTTCTATACCCTGATTTTGAAACCGCGTACTGAGCAAAATATCGTAATCGGTGGTGTTGCCGGTGCTATGGCACCTCCCATCGCATGGGCTGCGATGTCCGGTACGGTTGCCGCTCCGGCGTGGGTAATGTTCGCGATTATTTTCTTGTGGACACCGCCCCACTTTTGGTCGCTCGCTCTACTCTTCAAAGAAGATTATCGCAAAGTTGATTACCCGATGTTACCGGTTATCCGCGGCGATAGCGCGACCCGCAAACAAATCTTTCGGTACACCCTCGCTCTTCTCGGAATAAGCGCCATTCCCGAGCTTGCTGGTTCCGGTTGGATTTATCTCGTGATTGCCGCCGGGCTGGGATATGGCTTTTACCGCTTGTCGTGGCGGATGTGGCGCGAACAAACAAATTCGTATGCTGGTAAATTATTCGGTTATTCGATTATCTATCTATTCGGACTGTTTATTGCACTGATGATGGATGCGGGTGCTAAACGGTGGTTATAATCACCGGAAAGAATCATGAAACGGAATCGTAAATTTTTCGTCGGTCTCTCGTTGTTGGCATTCGCGATGTTTGCTTTCGCATTCGCCAATGTACCGCTGTACCGCATGGTATGTCAGCGGCTTGGCATCGCCGTTGCCCCCAATGCAAAGAAAATTTCCTACACGAAATCCGGCGCGACCGGGCGTAAAGTTGGTGTCCGCTTCAGTGGACTCGTTGCCGGTGGCATGCCGATTGTTTTCGAAGCTGATGAACCGCTTCAAACCGTCGAAGTCGGTAAACAATCCGAAAACACCTATGTCTTTACAAACATGTCGAAAGACACGTTGCGGTTTCGTCCAGTACATAGTGTTTTACCCGAAGATGCCGCCGAGAAAATTCAATTGCTGAAGTGTTTCTGTTTTAACGATCAGACACTACTACCGAAACAACGCATGGAATTACCGGTGATATACACCATCAGCACTGATCTCGATTCGCAAATCGACTATGTGACAATGAATTACACTCTGTTTCAAAAAGAGTTGGATACCAAATGACTGAACCAAAAGTATCACCCGAAGTACTAAAAAAGAACCGTCAACTGGGTCGTGTCCTGAGTATTCTTGCCATCGTGCTCGCAGTTGGAACATACATTGCCCTTGGCGTTACACACTTTAATCCATTCGATAAACCGCCGATTTCACAATCAGGAGGAATGTAACATTGAGCGATGGAGCACATACTCACGAAGACGTTATCCATCTTCCCGAGAATAGTTGGTATCCGTTCATTCTCGCGATTGGCATCGGAATGCTACCGTTCGGTGCGATTAGCATCTTTTGGGACGGTACGTTCGGTCCTGTCCTCCTCACCTTTGGTGCAATCGGAGCGTTAATCGGAATGTGTGGCTGGGCGCATGCGATGATTAAGGAGAAATCCAATCCCCACACTGCCCACGAATATAAATGGCTCAAGCAATCCGTGCTGTTACTTTTAGTTTCTGAAACGGCGATTTTCGGAGCGCTATTAGTTCATCATTTTTATGCACGCTGGCATTTTGCTCAGTGGCCTCCCGTTGGTGCCCCCGAAATTCCCGTGCGG
>CAZPUW010000264.1:0-4622 GCA_964589795.1 uncultured bacterium | reverse complement strand
TCGACACTCATCACGACGACACCGGTTTCGGCAGTCACACGTAACTGTTTCGCACGAACGGAACCGGCTTCAGTGACTTCAATACCGAGCCAGTTCTTTACGTTATCGCGGACATTTACACTGCCGCCATTTTGTGCGATGTATTCATTACGGTCACCCAACACGATTTCATAATCGTGCTTACTACCATCACGCCAGACATTCACACTCAATTTATCGCCGGGGACATGATCGGCAACGAAGAGACGGAATTGGACGGGGTCAGTAAACGATTTTCCTTCGATGTTGGTGATAACATCACCGTCGTGGAGACCGGCTTTGTCGGCGGGGGTATTTTCCTGAACGTTATCGACAAAAATGCCGGCGATATCTTTCGGTGCTTTGAGGGCGGCACGCTTGTCATCGCCAAATTCAGTGGGAACTAATCCCAAATATCCGCGTTCGACTTTTCCTTTGGTCTGCAATTGCGCCATAACACGTTGCGCCATATTGGAAGGAATTGCGAATCCGATGCCTTGTCCCTGTGTATTCACAGCAGAATTGATACCGACAACCTGACCGTGGATGTTCAACAACGGGCCGCCGGAATTACCGAAATTAATCGACGCATCGGTTTGGATAAAGTCCTGAAACGCAGGGCCGCCACCGGCTATCGGCAGGTTGGCACGACCTTTGGCACTGATGACACCAACCGTTACCGTCCAATCGAGACCGAAAGGATTACCGACTGCGATTGCCCATTCACCGACACGGAGTTTATCGCTGTCGCCCCACTTAATCACTTTATCTTCGTCAAATTTCTCTTTGACTTTGATTAAAGCGACATCAGTATCAGGATCGCGACCGACAATTTCGGCGGTTTGTTCTTCGCCGCCACTGAATTTGACTTTTATTTTGTCGGCATTTTCGACGACGTGATTATTGGTAAGAATCAGACCATCGGTACCGACAATAAAACCACTGCCACCAGTCATTGTTTTCGGGGCGCGACGGGCGTTGCCTTTCGGTTGCGGTTCTTCGTTATCGAATGGATTGAAGGGATCGAAAAAGGGAAAATTATGGAATTGCTGGAACTGCTGGTCATCCATCCCTTTTTTCTCACACTGGATATTTACGACGGAAGGTTTGATTTTTTCCGCCACATCGACGAACGGCGATTCACCGTTGGCGGTAAAATTCGCGGCGGGTGATGCACCGGCAGATTTGTTCCAACCGTTAGATGCGGTAAATAAAACACCGACGAGAAAGCCCGCCGTCGCGAATAACGACAACGCGGCAATCCATCGGAAACGATTCGCTACATTCTTTTCAATTTGCATAAATACTTTCTCCGGTAACCCGGCTCCTTCTGCTTAACTGTGTAGTGATACGTGAAGGATTTATGAAAAGTTCCCGGGGCTACGGTAAATTCATTTGAACTATATGGATACCAGTTTCCAAATCAGTGACGTACGCGGTGTTGCCGACAACGGCAAGATTCGTGGCGCGACTTGGTGTGGGAAACGATCCGGCATATAATGGAGCGGATGG
Organism: uncultured bacterium; assembly: GCA_964589795.1. Taxonomy (GTDB): domain Bacteria; phylum Electryoneota; class JAOADG01; order JAOADG01; family JAOADG01. The sequence goes on along the minus strand of CAZPUW010000264.1, from coordinate 3,092 downwards.
CTGTGCAATATTCACCATTTTTACGCCGGCACCTTGGTCAGCGAAGATTGCATAGTTTCCAGAAATAGCAACTTTCAATGCAAAGTCATCAGTACCAATCGCACCGATTTCAACGGGATTAGCGGGATCGGTGATGCGGAAGATATGCATTCCGCGCGTTCCGTAAGCGACACATGCAATGCTATCACTCACGGCGATGCCTTCGGCCTGAGCATTTTCGACCAACATATTACTAACCAGATTTGTGTTCGCAGGGGTAGTGATATCGAGAATTAACGCACCACCCCAACCATAGGCGACATAGGCGTAATGACCGGAGACGACTACTTGCTCGGCAGTGGAATACACATCGGAAAGGGCATACCAACCCGCAGTAGAAAGGTGCGCGGTATCATACACACGAACAATTTGGAGTCCACTGGAACCGCACGCGACATACGCCAAGTGGTTGACAACAGTAATTGAGGTTGCTTCGCCGAGCAAAGAATAAGATGTAATTAGAGCAGGTTCAGCGGCGTTGGTTACAGATAAAATTTTCAATCCGTGAATACCATTTGCGCAAAATGCAGTATCGTTTTCGAGCGCGACATCATTCACGAGTCCCGGTATTGATACAGAGCCAACCGGAGTGATATTACTTGGATTGGCAACGTTCAATATTTTCATACCGAGAGTGTCGGTAGAAACAAAGGCCATCGCACCTTCTATTCGGATAGAATTCGCAGTCGCACCAATATTGTAACTGCCAAGTTCGGAATAGGTGGCAGTGGTCATTGCATATGCAACGTTGGAGGGTGGTGAGTTTCCACCAGTTCCTTGGGCATAGACCCGATAGCCGTAGATAGTAGAATTAGCGCAACTGAAATCATCCCAAGAATGGAGATGAGCCAATGAAGTTGAGATTGCAACAAATTGTCCATTCATGCCAATCTTACGTTCGATAACAAAACCGGTTTCGTTTGTAGAGTTCACCGTCCAGTATAAGGAAATTCGATTTGCACTTATCGCTCGTGCCGTCAAGTTGCTTGGCGGCGCGGGAGAATAATCGGGTGTTTTGGTAGTGTCTTCATTCGAAAAATCGGAGTGACCAATAGAATTTATCGAACACACCTTATACCCGTAGATGGTCATAATGCTGCAAGTCGTATCGAGGAACGCAGTGTCGTTTCGCGGCAGGTTAGCAAAATTTTCATTATAATTGCCGTACAACCCGAGTTTCCTCGCAACGTGAAAACTATCGACATTAGCAATTGAGCATTGCCACCTGACAAGGACGGAGCGGGGTGAAGCGGCTGTAACACCGAGTAACAACGGTACCGGCGGAAGAGTTTCCATCGTCGTAACCGTAATGCGATTACTCACGGTAGAATTCCCGTAGATGTTAAACGCCAAGACCTGATATTCGTACGATGTAAAGCGTGAAATATTCTGATCGACATACACTGTGTCAAAACTGTAGCGTTGTCCAATGACAACAAAGGAATCCTGACCCATCAACCGGCGTTGAATTTTGTAACCGTCGGCGTCGATAGCATTATCGTGCCAACAGATTTCTACGACACCCGGTGTATTCAAAAGTAAATGAAGATTCGTGGGGCCGAGGGGGGGTAAACCAAGTGTATTCACACCGGCCTCATTGGAAAAAGCCGAAGCACCGGAAATATTAAATGCACGTACGCGATAGGCATACGTCGTCGAGGCGACCAATCCGGAATCGATGTAGGATCGTGCAGTATCGGAAAGGGTAGCTAATACCTGATATCCATTCTGCCCGATTCGTTTCTCAACCTGAAAACTATCGACGATGGTAGCCGAGTAACTCCAAGCCAACAATACTCTCGCACCAGTAATTATTGAGGCAGTTAAACCGTAGGGTGCAGCGGCAGTGGGGGGCCATGTGGTAGCACCCATCATTTCCGATTGTGACGATTGCGTAGTGCCACGAACCGAACGCACACGATACAGATAAGTCGTTTGCGCCTGTAACATGGTATCGGCAAAGGTGGATTGGGAGCCGTCGACGGTCGCTACCAGCGATAATGTGCTATCCCTGCCGTTCGTACGTTCGACTTGAAAACCGGTTACCGTTCCATTTTGGAGCCAATGGATATCGATTCGATGGGCAGAGATTGCAACCACCGATACCAGCGTAGGTGCGGACGGCGGTTGTGTAGTCGGCGAGACTTGTGTCGTACATCCAACGAACGAAACCAGTACACTAATGAGTAAATAGAAAAATAATCCGCGTTTCATAGTTCAACCCCTTATCGTGACGCGGTTAAGTATGGTGTGTATCGACTACCGTATCAGCGATACACGCGTAGCATTACCAGTTGAAAACCGTAAAAAATATGTTCCCGATGGTAAATCTTTCGCGACAAAATTCGCCCGCGATACATTTGGTTCTACTTCAATTTTATCGACTATGCGTCCCATTACATCATACACGCTAATCGCGCGGCTTCCTGCCGCAGGGGCAAAGTACATGACAATCGAAGGATTGAAGGGATTCGGAAAAGCACGGATGATAAATTGTTCGGGAACCGGAGGATTCGTTCGGTCACCGGGTGCACTCGACGACGCGAGTGCTAATGCAGAATCGACAGCGACATTCACATCGGGGATACCCCAGCCATAGAGGGTGTCGGGATTGCTCCAACGGTTGGCGCTCCGCTTCATTACGTGAAGGAGCTGCATGGGAGTCAAATTGCGATTGGCAGATAAAACAACAGCGCATGCACCCGCTAAAGTCGGCGCGGAAAAACTGGTGCCATTATTATGGTAAATACTATCGGCAAAGGCCGGCGAAGCAACCCCCACGCCGACACCCAACGCTGTTAAATCAGGTTTAATTCTTCCGTCATAAGATGGTCCACGACTTGAGAAGTAAGAGTACGAAGAGTCCGAATTCACCGAACCTGCGCAAATCATTGAATCCGCATCAGATGGCGGGCTAATATACGGTCCACCCGGAGTACCATCGCCATGATTTCCTGCAGAATTTACGACCAATACTCCACGTGATGCTGCTAAGGTGGAGGCGAGCGAAGAAGGGGCATGATGGCCATCGCGGGTGTTGTAGGGATACCATG
>CAZPUW010000263.1:0-4686 GCA_964589795.1 uncultured bacterium | reverse complement strand
TACCCAGAAAGCGGAGTACTGGGCGCTGGTATGGGGAACATTTATCATGGCAATAACCGGCATCGTGCTTTGGTTCCCGGCCATCGCAACGTCGTGGTCACCGGGATGGGTCGTGCGGGTAGCGAGTGTTATCCACTATTATGAAGCCATTCTGGCGGTTAGCGCAATTATCGTCTGGCACTTCTTCTTCGTGATAATGCATCCGAAACAATACCCACTTGCGATGTCTTTTATAACCGGGCGGATGTCATTGGAAGAGTGGAAGCACCATCACGGTAAAGCAGCAGAAAAAACGGTTGATGTTAAAGGTTTTGTGCATGATGGTGATTTAGTTAATGAAACAGATGATGGCATACCGGATGCCGAAAAACACGATTAAAAAAAGTTGTTTCATAACCAAATAGCTCGGATTCCTGCATGAAAAAGTATTACATTTCACTTTTCCAATCTCCCTTCGCTTATTTTTGCGAACAAAAGGAGTCTGCATGAGCATTCAAATACAACGATTATGGTTCGCCATTGGATTGTCATTGTTTATTACCGGAATCGCATTTTCGGCAGGTATCCAATGGAAGGGTTCGTTCTATAACCAAGCTTATGGTTATCAATCAACTGATCCTCTGACCACTAATACGGATACACACTTCTGGTTATTCAGCGGGGTTAATTCCAGCATCAATAATTTACCGGGCGGTTGGCGATTCCTATCGAATGTGCAATATCGCGGCGACCAAAACGATAAATTCTCGACTTCCGGTCAATCGAATTTGTACGCTGCAAATCTGTCTTACGGCGATTTCACTTCGCCGTGGTCGGCAAACATCGGTCGGTTCTTCTTGTATCGTGGAGTCGCGGTAGGAACAATTGACGGTATGGAAGTATCAAGGGATTATGACCGCTTCGGATTGGCTGTATTTGGTGGTTCGAATGTACCCGAAAATCGTGATTTTGCTCTGGCGAAAGGCAATTCACCATTCTTTGGCGGTGAAGTAAAATACTTGTGGAAAAATGCTCCGCTAATTGCCGATCAGGCATGGAAAGTTTCTTATGCAGATCAACTTCGCGACGGCGATGAATACCGCCGGTTGGTCGGTCTGCAACTGTACGGCAAATTCAATCCGAATTGGACCATACTTGGCAGCGCGCAGTACCGGTTACTTTCACAGGATTTCCGTCAAGCATCGGTTCGGTTCCGATACTACTCGCCTAACATAACCGGTTATCTCGAAGGTGGGGTGCTGGCACCGGAAATTGCCGCATACTCTTGGTTCAACAACTTCGATTTACCCGCAGTAACCCGTGTACGCGGCGCATTCGATTATTTTTTCATTCCGGCACAGTGGAGCGCCGGCGTGGAAGCGACAATGACTTCGGTGCAAGGGGCATCCGGTTTCCGTGGCGGCCCGGTAATAACGACTCCATACGGACAAGTCGGATACCGTGCGGCATCGGGCGATCTTTCCAAATCTTACGGTCCGTGGCTCTCGGCTTGGTACAATATGGACAAGCAATTGCGGTTGTACGCAAATTCATCGGTTGTCGATTATGCGTGGGATGGCGTGAATTTGGTTAAAGGACAAGTGACGACTGCTTCACTCGGCGGGAATTATACAGCGGTAAAATATGATTGGGTCACACTAGGCGGTGAATATCAGTATTTCAAGACACCGGAATTAAAGAGTGACCGCCGCGCACTTGGTTCGTTGACGTTCCACTTCTCAACAGGGGGTTCGAAATGAAACGGCAAATTAAGTGGTTACTGCCGATACTCCTTGTGACGGCAATCTGTGGATTGGTTTTGTTTGCTTACGCGATGAATGAATCGGTAACCAATTTAAAATTCAACCATAAATACCATACCGATGAAGTCGGCGCGACTTGTATTCAATGTCACGGTTCGGCGCGGGAAGTGAAGCCGGGTATTCGGGCAGTACCTTCACACGAACAGTGCAAAGAGTGCCACGAAGACGATTTGAAAAATGCGTGTACAAAATGCCACGTAGGAAAAGAGGGGGGAGGATTCGGAAAGCCGGTATCCCACCTGTCGCCGGATTGGCAGAAAATTCACGGCATGGAAGCGGCGGGTAAAACTACTGAGTGTAATGTTTGCCACCAACAAAGCAGTTGCGACCAATGCCACAATGGAAACAATGTCGTTTCCGGTAGTCCGCATCCGGCGGGATGGCGATTTAACCATGCGACCGAAGCGGCATTCGGCGGACGATGCTATACTTGCCATGAGTCGAGTGAAAAATGTGTCGCTTGCCACCGCGCATCGATTCCTATTCCCCACGCACTTGGCTCGGTATGGGCAAATCCGACGACCGGCGGTGAACATAAGGATGAAGCCGAGAAGTACATGGTTACTTGCCTCGCATGCCACGACATGGGCAAAGCCGAACCAACCTGCGCCCGGTGCCATAACAAGTAGGAGAAGCCGCTGATGAAACTTTTTATTACTTTCACGATTGCGACGCTCCTTCTTGTATTAGGAGCCGGTTGCGGAATCGAAAAAGACAAATCATTTACACCGTTACTCGAATCAAGCCATCCTTACTTTGGCACTCCGGCAGCTACCAATCATATTAGTTGGTTAAAAACTGCTGCGGGCGGCTACAACATCAAACAATGCAAACTTTGCCACGGTGATAACCTCGATGGTGGAACGTCGGGTGTAAGTTGTGCGACTTGCCATCACGACGCGACCGGACGGAATACTGTCGCCGATTGCAACCATTGCCACGGTACACGGGGAGCGGGTATCGACCCGACCGACCCGTTGAATTGGGCGCCGCCGCAAGCATTGAGCGGCGACACCGCGCATACTTACGCAGGGGTGGGACGTCATCAATTTCACATGCGTACGACCGATTCATTTGAATTACCGGCAACCTGTGCCGGCTGCCATACGGTTCCCGCCAAGTGGGATGCGGATACTCATTTGAATGGCGTCGTCGATATGAATGCGACCATCGAATTCGATCCGGGAACATTGACTTGTGCAGCATGCCATGGCCGCACCGACCATGTCTGGAACAGGCCGTAATTAAAGTTTTTTACAACTCTGAATTGTTTCAACAACTAACTAACAGATTAATAGGGAGGAAATCAATGAGGAAGTATATCACGATTGCGTTATCGTTAGCTGTCGCATTTGCGTTCGTTGCGAGTGCGTTTGCCGATGATGCCGTAAAAGACACAACGAAACCAGTAGTACACGATTTCGCGGGTGTCAGTAAATGCATGATGTGCCATAAGGGAGCGAGCAAGGGTAATATTTACGAAACCTGGGTTGCTTCCAAGCACCACAATGCGTTTGCAACACTTGGCGACACCGCAGCCGCGGCAGTAATGAAGACACTCAAGTTGGACGGTAAAGCACAAGAAACCGCTCAATGTATCGCATGCCACGTTACCAATACCGCTTCGAAAGAAGATGGTGTAACGTGTGAATCTTGTCATGGCGCCGGTGGCGATTACCGGAAAGTGATGAAGGATCATGCCGCGGCAGTTGCCGCCGGTATGAGCGCGGATCCGAAAACAGCTTGTGTTGCTTGCCATAACGACAAGAACCCGACGCAAAAAGCCGCATTCAAATTCGACGAAATGTGGCCGAAGATTGCCCACTCGAAAAAGCCGGTGGACGCCAAGTAAATCGCACTACTAACTTCAAGAAACCGACTCAAACGAGTCGGTTTTCTCTTTTTAGATATTCTTATAACCACATACCTACCGCATTTGTGCGACTTTGGACAATCTCCATTTACACTCTAAATTACAGAAACAATTTTCCCCGTTGGAGTTCCTCGCATGATTCCCCTCATAGCCGCAGTTACGATTGCGATTGTACACACGATTCTTGGTCCCGACCATTATTTACCGTTTATCGTCATTGGGCGGGCGCGGAGGTGGTCGTTACTCCGCACATCAGCGTTAACTTTCGTTTGCGGATTAGGCCATGTCGGTTCAAGTGTTGCACTTGGACTTATTGGTGTAGCTGCTGGAGTCGCATTTGGAAAAATTACCGGTTGGGAAGCCGCACGCGGCGGTATTGCCGGATGGTCGATGCTGATATTTGGTATCGGTTATTTTATCTGGGGAATGTGGCGAGCGTTGAAAGGAAAATCACATCATCACTTTCACCTCCACAATGACGGCCACCTGCACTCGCATACCCACGACCATGAACATCAACTTGTTCGGGAAGCCGTTCATCAGCATTCTCATCCGGTAAGTGAAAACTCGGAGGAGAAAGACATCGCATCGTGGAAGCAACTCACGCCGTGGTTGTTGTTCATCATTTTTGTGTTGGGGCCTTGCGAACCGTTGATACCATTGGTATTTGCCGAAGCGATACGCGGCAACTGGATGGAATTGGTAAGCGTCGTAATGGGATTTAGTATCGCTACGCTACTTGTAATGCATTTGATTGTTACTGTTTCATGGTTCGGACTGCACAAAATCTCGTTCGGAGTGTTGGAACGTTACAGCCATGCATTTGCGGGTGCGGCACTCTCGCTGGCGGGGGGTGGAATGGTCTTTTTGGGGATGTGAGCGTAGCGATTTTACTTTTTCAACTTATTCGGTTATTTTAGAGGGCGGGCGAACACCCGCCCTTTCCGTTGCAATCGGTGGACGGGAACACGGCGTGAACCGACTGGTTCCTTCCTCAGGAACCGGGTGGGC
>CAZPUW010000262.1:0-4707 GCA_964589795.1 uncultured bacterium | reverse complement strand
AAAAAAGAAAATCAATATGTAGTAGGGTTCGCGTTAGAAGATAATTGGAATGCGGGCGAAGCGAACCGGAAACTGCGGGAAAAACATCTCGACTTATTAGTTTGGAATAATCCACTTGGCCTGCGCAGCGGTTTTGGTGATGCCGATATCGAAGCCCGATTGGTAGATGCCGATTCCATTGAAGATATCGGTATCGTTTCGCGTTCCGACCTTGCGGATACATTGGTGCTCCGGTGTATCGCGAAATTGATCGGCGGCAAACAATGACGGAAGAGTTCAAACAGTTTGTGCGCCAACGCGCCGAACTGGAAGATATTTGGATTCTCCCCGCGCCCCTCTCGAAGGGGCGTTCCTCACCAGAACCGGAAGTACCGGCAAATGTGCGGGAAAAACAACTAAATCAGGAAAAACCGGTACCTACCATGAAAGATACCCAAATTGAATTACCTGTTTTCGCGGATGGGGAAGAGAAGTATCTTGCTTTATCGCGTTACGAATCGCTGGCACAATTAGACAAAGGAATTTGCGATTGCACGCGATGCGAACTTGGCAAGACCCGAACAAAATTTGTTTTCGGTGTCGGTTCCCATCAGGCGGAATTGGTATTCATCGGCGAAGCGCCGGGCAAAGATGAAGACGAACAAGGAATACCGTTCGTCGGGCGTGCGGGCAAATTGTTGACTGAGATGTTAGGGCAAGCGGGACTAAGTCGCGATGAAGTATATATTTGCAATGTGCTGAAATGCCGGCCCCCTGAGAATCGGGATCCGTTGCCGAATGAAGTAGCAACCTGCGAAGGATATCTACACCGTCAACTCGAATTATTGAAACCGAAATTGCTCGTAGCGTTGGGCAGAATCGCCGGTCAGACATTGTTGAACGTACCGAATGCATCATCAGCGAAGTTACGAAGTCAGGAGCATATATATCGCGGGATACCACTGATGGTAACGTACCACCCGGCTTACATCCTGAGGGATATGAACCGGAAGTGGGAAGGCATTGCCGACTTAGCAAAGATTAAGGATAGGTTGATCTCATTGGGAGGAACGCGCGGTATCAACTGACGCGAAGACTATGGCAACTAAACCAAATAAGCGTAGAAGTGAATCAGTTCCATTAGTAAATGTTGAACCGGAATCTCCAACTTCTACCTATGTTTTAGAAAAATATGTATTGGGAACACTATTAAGCGATCCTGGATCGCTTAATAGTGTCGCCGAATATCTGATACCTGAACGATTTTCATCGCTTGCCCATGCGACCATTTTCGAATCAATTCTTCAAATGGATGAAGAACATATTCCCATCGATATTGTTCCCTTAATTGAACACCTGCGAAATAGTCAGCAATTGGAAGCAGTGGGCGGGATTGCCTATATCAGTTCGCTAATCGAAACAACGGTGTATGCGGAGCATCTTCCCGCGTACTGCAAGATGATTCACGATAAGTGGATTTTACGCGAGATGTCTCGCCTTGCCGGAAATGTCCAACAGGACATCCAACAACCGGGCATCGAAGCAGAAGACTTACTGAATGATTTTACGTCGAGAATATTTGAATTATCGCGCGGTAACGCCATTAGTGGATTTCGTTCCCTTCGTGAAATACTCAATCCGACTCACGAAAAAATCGCCGAGTACCGCAACCGGCGCGGCGCGATAGTAGGCATTAGTTCTGGATTCCACGAATTAGATGAACTTACGGGTGGCTTTCAAAAGAGCGATTTGATTATTCTTGCCGCTCGTCCCTCCGTTGGAAAAACATCGCTGGCATTAAATATTGCGCTGAGTGCATCACGCGATTATGGACACACTGTCGGCTTCATCTCGCTCGAAATGGCGGCGGAGCAAATCGTCCTGCGATTATTGGCAATGCAGGCAAAGCTTGGTCTACACCAAGTTCGTACCGGACATCTTGATTCAGAAGAATACGACCGTCTACGGAGGGCAACCGAGCCGCTTTACGAAATTCCATTTTTTATCGACGATGGGAGTAACCAGTCGCTAAATGAAGTTCGTGCCAAAGTTCGTCGATTGAAGAAAGAGAAAGGACTCGATATCGTCTTTCTCGATTACCTCGGATTAATGCGCCAACCGTCCGATTCCGAGTCAGTGCAGGTCGCCGTATCGAACATAACGCGTGGACTTAAAGCGTTGGCGAAGGAAATTCAAATACCGATTGTCGTTCTTTCACAACTATCGCGTGCGGCAGTAGATATGGAAAAATCGGACAAGCGTCCGAAGTTACACCATTTACGCGATTCCGGCTCGATTGAACAAGACGCCGATGTGGTATTAATGCTGTACCGTGAGTTCTACGATAAAGCCAAAGCAGAAGAAATGTCAGAAGAAGAGAAGAATGCGGCGGAAATAATCGTAGCGAAGCAAAGAAACGGCCCAACCGGAACGGTGAATGTACTGTTCAAGCGGGAATATGCAAGCTTCGTCAACACCGACCGTGTCCACGAAGAGAGCGAACCGCCACAGTTCATGAAGCGCCGTAGCGGCACCAAGCCGACGGCAACGACTCCGGTAACTTCGGGACGTCCGGTCGAAAACCGCGATGAAGAAGATGAACGTCCGTTTTAATCGGCAAATTTCTCGTAGTACTAATAGAATATGTCTGAACCTGTAGAAATCGAATCTGAACTTGTTGTGGAACCATCTTCGCCCGCTACAGTAGCGGCTTCAGCGGAGCCGGGTGATTTATTGCCATCGGTTCCTGACGAACCAACGCCACCTGAGTTATACACCCTCGACTATTTCCGAACTGAATTTCAGGCATTATTGAAAATACTTGGCGAACGTCGCACGAATCTTGATGAAGCTGGATTGTGGCGCGCTTTCGATTTCGCCTACCGCCAACACATCGACCAGAAACGCAAAGACGGTAGCCCATACTTTACCCACCTTATCGAAACTGCAAAGATTGTATCCGACCTGACCAGCGACCAAGTTGCCATTAAGGCGTCATTCCTGCATGATGTCGTGGAAGATCCGAAAGTACCCATCGAAGTTGTCCGTGAAAAATTCGGTGAACAGGTCGCGATTATCGTCGATGGCGTAACAAAGATTAGCGAAATCTCATTCGGTAACTTAGAAGAAAAACAAGCGGCAAATTTGCGGAAAATGATTCTTGCGATGGCGCAAGACCCGCGGGTTATTCTGGTTAAGCTCTCTGACCGTCTTCATAACATGCTGACGATTGAATGGTTGGATGAAGAACGGCGCAAAGAAATCGCGCGGGAGACCCTCGATATTTACGCCCCGCTTGCGCACCGGTTGGGTATCTGGTGGATGAAGTGGCGGCTCGAGGATTTATGCCTGAAGGTGTTGGATCGCGATGCGTATAACGAGATAAAAAATCAGGTCTCTTCGAAACGAGAACAACGTGAAGAATTACTTGCACTTTCGGTTCAAAAAATTCACGACAAGTTGCAAGAGCACAACATCGATGCAAAAGTTCAGGGACGCGCAAAACATTTTTACTCGATTTACAAGAAGATGCGGAGCCAGGGACGCAGTTTCGACGATATTCTCGATTTACTTGCAGTGCGTATTATCGTAAAATCAAACGAAGAGTGTTATGCCGCGCTTGGACACGTACACGCATTATATACCCCTCTTCCCGACTTCTTCAGCGACTATATCGCCGGGCCAAAATCGAACAGTTACCGAAGTATCCACACCAAAGTAATCGGCCCGCGCGGACATACCCTCGAAATACAAATCCGAACCACGGAGATGCATGAACAGGCGGAGCTTGGGTTGGCGGCGCACTGGCGGTACAAAGAGAGCGGCGGTTGGGATGTCATCGATTCAGAATTATCGAAGTGGATGCGGAATCTCATCGATGCGCAAAAAGAAAATCCCGAATACGAAGATTTTCTACAGGTTTTAAAAAGCGATTTAACGCCGAAAGATATTTACGTAATCTCACCGCGTGGTGATGTGTACCGCTTGCCGAAGGGTTCGACCGCAATTGATTTCGCATTTCTAATCCATAGTAATGTCGGCCTTCACGCAATTGCGTCCAAAGTAAACGGAAGGATTGTTCCGTTACTTTCGCAATTACCAAATGGTTGTACGGTGGAAATTATCACGTCCGCTAAGGGGCACCCTTCTGCGGAGTGGTTGACAAAAGTGAAGAGCGCGAAGGCGCGAAATCACATTAAAAAATATTTTCAGGAAATGCGGTTCGAAGAGAGCCAAAAACTTGGCTTGGAAATTTGCAAGCGCGATACCGAACGTATTTCGCTCAAGGTGGATGACGAACAGTGGATGACGGTAGCGAACCAACTTGGCTACAGCGACCTACCGAGTTTTCATGCGGCGATTGGCAGCGGCCAACTCAAAATGTCGAGCGTGCTTCGTAAATTGGCGCCGCAACAACCGACACCGGCAAATTGGCTCGTTAAAATAATTCGTCGAACGAAACCATCGAAGAAAAATGAATCCTCAGTGCGTGTTACGGGTCTCGATAATTTGATGGTAACGCTTGCGGAATGTTGTACGCCGCTGCCGGGGGACAGAATCCGTGGCTATTTGACGATGGGGCGCGGTGTGGTTGTCCATCGTATTAACTGTAAAAATCTGCACGATGAATCGAAAGAACAGGAAAAATATATCGACGTAACGTGGGACGTCGATCCTGAAGCGGTATTCCATGTCCGGCTCCATATCATCGCCGACGACCGCAAGGGT
>CAZPUW010000261.1:0-4709 GCA_964589795.1 uncultured bacterium | reverse complement strand
GTACCTTCCATCTGGATCGAAATCTCGACCTTTGCGACGTCTGCCAGCGCAGTATAGAAACGCTGTAACAACTCGTCGCCAAACTCTTTTCTTGTCAAAAGCCGACCGCGGAACAATACGACCGCTTTGACTTTATTTCCTTCGAGGATGAACCCTCGCGACTGCTTCACCTTCGTATCGAAATCGTGATCGTCGGTCACCGGAGTGAACCGGATTTTCTTGACTTCGGTGTGCGACTGTTTTTTACGGGAGTCGCGTTCCTTCTTCGCAAGCTGGAACTTGTATTTACCGAAATCGAGAATTTTACAAACCGGTGGTACGGCATTGGGTGCGATTTCGATTAAATCTAAATCCTGTTCACGGGCCTTTTCCAACGCCAACTTTGTATCAAGGATACCAAGCATCTGACCATCGGAATCTACAACCCTCACCTGCGGTACACGAATTCTTTCATTTACACGAATTTTTTCGTCATCGGACGGTGGTGAATATGGCGCTCTAACGGTACATCCTCCGTACATCTATACAACATTCGCCTATTACGGCGTTGAACTTTTCAGCGCTGTCGGCATGATAGCCGGCTGCGTGGGCGGTATTGGACTCGAACCAACGACCTCTTGCATGTCAAGCAAGCGCTCTAACCAAACTGAGCTAACCGCCCGCGACTTTACTTGCCGACTGCAAGGTACTTATCCGTGGTGGCAGCGGATGCGGTAAATCAAAAATAAGTCTGCCGTGCCGAGGACCGGACTTGAACCGGTACGGGGTTGCCCCCGAGGGATTTTAAGTCCCTTGCGTCTGCCTATTCCGCCACCCCGGCGGTGAACCTCATAGAGGCGGCGATCGGAATCGAACCGATGGATAAAGGTTTTGCAGACCTCTGCCTTACCACTTGGCTACGCCGCCGAAATTCCCGTACCGACAAAATACGGCGGAACTCTGTGTCCCCGTCGTAAACATGAGGTACCGGCAAAGTAATTCTGCGATGCAATCGCGGGTTGGATGACCGCGGATCGCTGCGCTCGCCATCCTTCCAAACCGATAGTGAGCGGGAGACCGGACTCGAACCGGCGACAATCACGTTGGCAACGTGACACTCTACCAACTGAGTTACTCCCGCCAAAGCAATAGCCGATAAACCATTGCAAACGCTCAATATATGCTTTGAACTGCCGTATAATCAAGTCGTAACTTCGCACGGCCCGCAGCAGAGTAATGGAATAGGTCGATGAGCGGGTTTCGTGGAGCATAGCGGGATCGAACCGCTGACCTCTTGAATGCCATTCAAGCGCTCTCCCAAACTGAGCTAATGCCCCTTCCGAAGGGAAAGTATAAAGACTATCCAATATTGTCAAATATACCGCTTTCCGCTAAATTAGCGGACTTAACGCGACTCCACGGGGGTTCGAACCCCGGTTGCGAGGTCGAAAACCTCGAGTCCTAACCACTAGACGATGGAGTCCATAAAAACAAAAGCGCTCGTTTTCCGACGAGCAAGGCAAGATAAAAAACGCTTTCAATAAATCCAAATCTCTGTTGTTAACCCGTCCCCAATCCCCTGTCCCCTTTTTTTATCTTTTCGTAGGACAGAATTCATTCTGTCCCTTGAAAGTTTCTTTTTCTTGCATATTTTTGTCTTTCCCGTCCCCCTTTGCCCGTTCCCTGTTACCCATTAACTAATCTCACTTCTCCCGTATTACATGCAACTATGTCACAAATCAACAAACCATACACCACACCGGATTTCTACGGCATACCTGTCGAGATTCCCGACCTCGATTACGGCACCATCACTGTCGCAGAGCACAAAAAACTCTATCATTTCATGCAACTCGGTCGCCGTATCGAAGAAACAGCAATTTCACTCTACCGTCAGGGAAAGGTCGTCGGTGGCGTCTATCCCGGCATCGGCCATGAAGCCATTACTGTCGCCAGCGCCTTTGATTTGACACTCGACGATTGGCTCGCCCCCATGCACCGCGACCTCACCGCACAAATCGTAAAAGGTCAACCCTCTAAATTCGTTTTATCGCAATATCTCGGACGCTACAGCAGCCCTACCCGCGGGCGTGACGGTTCCGTCCACCTTTCTAATTACGATTACAACATCAACGGTTGCATCAGCCACATCGGTGCGATGCTCCCATTCATCGTCGGCGTCACTTATGCCGGACAACAGTTGAACAAACCGTGCGTCGCAATCACTTACTTCGGTGATGGTGGACTATCCATCGGTGATTTTCACGAAGGGATGAATTTCGCTTCCGTCCTCAATTCACCGATTCTCGTTTTCGTCGAGAACAATCAATTCGCATACTCCACACCACTCAACAAACAACATACCCTCCCCGCCCTCTCCGACCGTGCAACCGGCTATGGCATTCCCGGCATCACTATCGACGGCAACAATGTCCTCGCGGTTCTCGCAATGACCCGTCACTTTCTGAATCAGGCGCGCACTGGTCACGGCCCCGCTCTCATCGAGTGCGTTACGATGCGTGTATTGGGGCATAGCGCCCATGATGCCGCCGACTATGTCCCACCCGACATGTTAGAGAAGTGGAAGCAGTACGACCCGATACAACGCTACAAACGCTATCTACTGCGCAAAAAGATTCTTACCGAAAAAGAGTTTGAGAAAATGAATGAAGCGGTCGAGACTGAAATTCGGAGTGGTGTCGAATGGGCGGAAGCGCAACCCTATCCCGAAGGGTGGCAAGCCGCTACCGACGTATACGCCACCGACTACACCAAGCGCACTAACAAGCAGTGGGAGTGAAAATTATTTTTTCGCGTAATAAACGACTGCGGGCGGAAAATTAAAAAACGCGGGCACGGCGCGCGATTTGGGAAATTGTGCCCTGACTTTTTTCCAATCAAGTAATGAGTGTTGAAATTGGATATACATTCCACCTTCCACCAACATCTGGCAGATAATTTCCAAGAACGTTTGTGTCTTTTCCGTACCAAGGTTTCCCAGCGGAATACCTGAGATTATGAAATCCGGTTTTGCTTCGGTATGTCCGCTCTTTTCTGAAAGCAATTGCTCGGCGGATTTTGAAACAACCACTACTCTGTCGTCGTGGCCGGCAATCGCGATGTTATCTTTACAAACCTGCGCTAATTTCTGATTGATTTCGCACGATAGGATTTGTGCATCCGGACATTTCGCCGCAAGCCGCAACGTAAGCGCACCACTCCCGGCGCCTAACTCAATAATTTGGCCGTGATAGTTTTCCGGAATCGGCGCAATCATCTTCGCAATCAGGAATCGCTGTGAAGGAACAATAGCGCCAGTTTGCCCTTGCTTCAGCAAACCCGCCAAGAAGAAATTCCGATAGGTTTTGAGAACGTTACTCATTCCGAATTTGTCCGCCACAATAAATAAATGAAACTGGCTTGAAGGACGAACGTGGATGAATGGTGCTGTTATTGAGGAGCGATATAACTGGTAGATTGAAACAGGTAAGTGCGTTGATACCCGCAATCTATCGTTTCAATGTCTTATTGGGAAACACGCGTTCTACTAATAAATACGTTTCAAATTCTCTTTCATCTTCTGTCCGGGTAGTGCGGGCGTCCTCGCCCGCACGCAAGTAGGGGAGGGCTCGTGAGCCCTCCCGATTCCTTTCTTGTATCTTTTTTTCTTTTACCATCCACCATTCACCATCCACCACCCACCATCCACCACCCACCTTTTTTTTATTACCCATTTCCCCAAACAAAAAGGCGGGACTTTCGTCCCGCCCTTCTTTAATCCTTTTCTTTTACCATCCACCATCCACCATCCTTTAATTATTCGCCGTCACCCTGTACAACTTATGTCCTGCGGGCACTGCCCCTGCATCGAGATAAGCATTGGTAGGTACGCCCGAGCTGATGACGCTCCATGTTCCATTCTGCGTTGTTGCTGAATAGACTGTGTACGAAGTCGCACCGGGAACCGCCGGCCAAGTTAGGTTCGCATCCACTGAACCAACTACGACCGAAATCGCGAGTCCGGTCGGATCCGCCGGTGGTAATTGCGGTGAAATAGTAAATTGGTTACTGATGGTCGTTGAACCAGTCACAGGCGCGACCAGTTTACAATAACACTCGGTCGAGGATACGTTGGGAAGTGTCCACGCAAAAGAACCGGTGTTTGCCGAACCCAACAACAACGAAAACCACGTAGCTTGGTTGTCCCAAGAAACGTAGAGAAAAACATTAGGTACGCCGTTGTCCGTCCAGCTAATCGTCTGTTGCGTCGTCGCCATCCACGATTCACCGCCTACCGGCGAAGTAAACGTGAATTGGTAATCATCGATTGTGAATGTGCCACTCGGTGTGAAATTGCCAATCTTCGGCAATACTTTAACGATGGCATTCGCACTCGGAGTCAATGGCAGCGTCCAAGTATACGAATTGGTATTCGCGGCCAATGCAAACATCGACACCCAGTTCGAACCACCGTCGATGGAGTACCAATCAATCGAATAGCTTTGCGAGCACGCAGTGGCAGCCAACGCAACCGTCGCGACCAGGAAAATAGAAGTCTTGTTCATCGGGTTCATGGTTATTCCTGAGTTTTGTTGGTGATTTTGCGAATGGTTTTCTGCAACTCGGTGACGGCCTGCCGCAGTTCCTGAATTTCCGACTCTTTGCCTATCACGGCCGCTTCCTGCTCCGAAAGCTTTTGGCTCAAGCCCTGGATGGCCGCCAGCTCGACT
>CAZPUW010000260.1:0-4711 GCA_964589795.1 uncultured bacterium | reverse complement strand
TGATAATGCCGGTGCTGCTTCCGGCGGAATGGGGATGTACTGGCTTGCTGAACAGTATGCCGTCGATAACGGTGCTGATGTTATTAGCTCTTCGTTATCATTTAAATGGCCGAATATGCCCGACTATGCAACCTTCCGCCAGAATACCGATATGGAACTCGTCGCTGGTGTGATTCATGCCAATTCCATCGGTAATCAAGGAACTGATTTAACGAATTATCCAATTCCTTACAATATCTCTACACCGGGAAATTGCCCACCACCTTGGTTAGCGGCATATCAAACGTTGCGTGGTGGTCTAAGTTCGGCGATGGGTGTCGGTGCATATCAGGCAGGTCATGTCATTGCAAATTATTCTGGAATTGGCCCGGCAGCATGGGATTCGATTCCATCACGACCTACGACAATCATTCCGGTTGCATACCGCGATTATCCATATTTGAATGGTGCAATGCAGGCGCTACTCAAACCGGATATTGCCATGCCAACCGATTCCCGAACGACGGATTGGCCCGGTGGTGGATATATGACTGGGTTTGACGGTACATCTGCCGCAACGCCGCATCTTGGTGGTGCACTGGCTGTTTTGTTGTCTGCCGAACCGGATGCGACTCCGATGGAAGTTTGTGAAGCGTTGAAAATGACCGCCGATACTTCCGGAACAAATAATCAACACAATTTATATGGATCAGGTCGTGCGAAGATATGGAACGCGGTACAATATCTTATTGACCACACCCGCTCAGGTGTTCTGCGGTGTACGGTGTATGATACTCTAACACTGTTGCCGATAAATCATGCGGCTCTTAGCGTGTTGTCTTCCATGACGTATGATTCGCTTACGGATAGTTTAGGCAGGCATACTTTTAACCGTGTTCGTGCGGGAATGTGTTCATTGTTCGTATCCGCACCGGGTTATACCTCGCGGTTGATAACGAACCTTCAAGTTGACAGTGCTGAGACCACAATTGTTACAGTATACATGCGTGGGCCAAGAATCAGTTTCATTCCCGATTCGTCCTCCTATATTCTCCATCAGGGGGAAGCGACTAACGGTGTTTTACGAATAATAAACACCGGTTTTGATACCCTACGGTGGAATTTGACGGTTGCTCGTACCGGATTTCTCGATACGACCTACCAAAATTTATTGAATGTTTCGATAACGGCAAGTACGCATGATGGCAGAATAAATGGTATCGAGTACGCTTGGGGTAAAATCTGGGTAACCGGTGATAACAATCTTTCCAATCCGAATTATTTCTATCGGTTCAATCGAAATGGAACGTTTATCGATTCGATACGACAACCGCATCCTACGTTAGGTTTCGGATTTCGCGATTTAGCGTTCGACGGCCAGTATCTCTGGGGCTCCGATGCTTCTTATCTGTATGGCGTCGATTCAAATGGTGTACTGTGTGATAGTGTGTATGTTAATTTGAATCCGGCGCGAGCGATTGCAATTGATCCTGTCACTCACAATTTCTATATCGGCGACCAGATTACTCCAATTCAGATAATCAGTCGCAATGGACAAAATTTGGGTCAACTATCACATACGTTGCATATTTACGGTTTGGCTTGGTATGCGGCAGACCCGGATAGTATGCCGTTGTACATTTTGAGTGAAGACAGTACACCGGCGTGCCTGCTTTCGAAAATGAATCCGGTTACTCACGCACGACGGGCTTTGAAGCTGATAACCACATCATCCACGCAAGTCGGTTGCGGTCTGGCATTTGCCGACGATTGGTCCTATGAGAACCGAGCTTTATTGGCGATTGTAAGAAATAATATTGCCGATTCGGCGTATCTCCGCGTTCTCAATTTGGGATATGTACCGCGCTGGCTCACATTATCCCGCAGTACCGGACAACTTGTTTCTTCACAATTAGATTCCATTCAAATGAATATTTCCGCAGTTAATGCGCCGGTAGGCACGTGGAATGTTGCGGTACAGGCACAAAATAATTCACCACGATCCTTATCCGGTAGCATAATTCATTTTCAGGTGTTGCCGACAACGTCAGTACCCGGACATGATAATCAACCAATTCCTACCGGGTTTGTGGTATCGGAATTATATCCAAATCCATTCAACCCGACTACCTCAATTTCAGTTTCATTACCTTCCGAATCGCCACTATCGATAACGATGTTCGACCGTCTCGGAAGGGAAACCACCACTTTACATCGGGATCGATTGGTAGCCGGAAATTACCGCTTTGAGCTCGATGGCAAAGCATTCGCCAGTGGTGTATATTTCGTTCAAATTAAAACCCGGTTCGGTACGTTCGTTAGAAAGGGAGTATTGTTAAAATGATTCGTGTAGTTCGCAAACTTGCACTTGTTTCACTGCTTCTACTACCGCTCTTGATGGCAATCGGAGCGGAAAAAGCTCCGAGTGTGAATGTTCAGACAATAGACGGCCAAACGGTAGCATTGGATACCATGCTCATCAAAGGGCCGACCATCGTGGATTTTTGGGCGACGTGGTGTACCCCCTGCAAGGAAGCGCTTCCCGGTTTGGATGAATTGTACGGCAAATATAAAACTCGTGGCTTGCAGGTGTTCGCAGTTGCGGTCGATGGTCCGAAGACGATGAGCAAAGTACAACCCTACGTCATCGGCGAAGGGTACAACTTTACCGTCTATCTTGATCCCTCAAACGATGCGCTTAAGGCATTCGGCGGGAAATCCGTGCCCCACACGGTATTAGTAAATCAGAAGGGCGAAGTCGTTTACACGAAGTTCGGTAACTTACCGGGCGATGAAGCGATGTTGGAGAAAGAAATTGAAAAACTACTACCGGAAAAAGAAGACAAGAAATAATCGCTTCTTCGCTATTGCGTTATTTTTCTCGCTTACTGGTTATCTTTTCGCACAATCCATTACAGATGATTTTTCCGCTACCGGTTCTGATCGCTTAGTTAGGGCGATAGGAACCCAGCGGAGTCTGCTTGGCGATGAAAAATCCCAGTTATCATATTTCGAAAATGTTTTCGAAACACGGATTGCCTACCGCACAAACTGGCAAGTCGGTGTTCGCTCCTCTTATTTCATTCCGTCGTATTGGGGTGAACGGAAAGTCGGTTGGGATTCGTTCAACAAGTATTGGTTGCAATACAGCAACGATTGGATGACCGTTCAGACCGGCTCGATTTACACCATTTGGGGTCGCGGCTCCACACTTGCCCTACAGGAAGATATGGATCAGGGGCTCGATGCCGGAATCAACGGCGGTATGTTGCGGCTTGCTAAAGGTGCGTGGAAACTTGAAGCAGTAGATGGAACCCTGCGCAATGACCCCGGGGGGTTTACCCATACCAACCAGTTATATGGTGCCAATCTCGAGTACCAAAAGAACAATGCACAGATCGGTGCAAACTATTTGAAAATCCCGGCAAAAAGCTACCTCGACCAATCGCTTCAAGGAGGTTATGCCGGTTACCAGCATACGATTAATTCGATTGGAAGCGTCTCCGGTTGGTTGGAAGGGTCGTGGCAAAAACTCGCGATCGAAAACAACATAAAACACCGTGGCGTGTTTGGTTCACTCGATTTCGCCCGTAAAGGGTTTTCCATAGTGCTCGATTATAAGGATTATCAGTACAATGAGGAATACGGCAATATCCTGCCGTTTCAATCACCTCCGATTGTACAGCGCGATTTAATTTCGAAACTGATGTCCACTCACCCTCACCTTATTCGCTATAACGATGAAATCGGTTGGCAAGCTGAAGCAACCTATCGTCCCATCCGTCCACTCGGTTTTGTGCTATACACAGCGCAATCATCGGTCCATCACGGTTCTCCGATGCCATCATTGGAACAGAAATATTCACCGAATACCGAATCGATGCTTGAATCAACTTACCGTTACAGCCATGAAGGAAATATTCGCGTTCAGTTGTCAACCAAACAAGAAGCGATTTGGAACGATGTCGCCGGCATTCCTCAAACATGGAGTCAGCGAACCGGTTATTTATTGGGCTGGCAGACACCATTGATTTATCATTTTACCCTCGATGCTGAAGCGGAACGAATGCTCACCCATGATAAAGTTCTCAATACCGATATCACTGATAGCTATCTGTCTGGAACCATTTCGTATCCCGGTTATGGCTCGCTGGCATTGAGTTACGACAGAACCACCGACAAAACCGAACCCGGCGGCCAGAATTGGTTCTCGATGGAGTTGACGATACCGCTAAAGTCCAACTTGCAAGCGACATTTTTCGGCGGTCAGGAGCGTGGTGGAATTAAATGCAGTAGTGGCCGTTGCCGACAAGTGAATCCTTTTGAAGGAGTGCGAACTGGTGTTGAAGCCACCTTCTAAACCGCACCCACTCGCGGTCGGCAAACTATTGGACGACCCCCGTATAATCGCTCTGCCGTTGCGTACCGATGTAAAAAAAACGCTTGCCCGTGATGAAGCTAATCGACAACGGCAAGGGGATTTTCCGTCGGATAATACTATCGATGGCAGCGTACAAAGAATTATCGATATCACGGAAACTTTCCTCGCGCCCGGCTATCCCCGGGCGCTTAATGCAACCGGTGTGCTATTGCATACCGGATTGGGGAGGGCACCGTTAGCTGACTCGGCAGTTTTTGCGATGCAACAAGCCGCTGAATATTGTTTGTTAGAAGTAGATAAAGATACCGGTGAGCGTGGTAATCGTTGGTTGGAAATCGAGCGTAAACTTGC
>CAZPUW010000259.1:0-4718 GCA_964589795.1 uncultured bacterium | reverse complement strand
TGGTACTGCCCGTATGAAGGAAAGATTGCGCCATCGAAAGTCATACCAATAGTTGAGAATTTGTTCGCACTTGGCGTCGATGAAATATCCCTCGGTGACACGATAGGTAAAGCGGAGCCGCACGAAGTAGCGCAACTATTGGATTTTCTTTTGAAAAATTGGTCGGCGACTGACTTTGCGATGCACTTCCACGATACCTTCGGACATGCGCGGGAAAATATCAAGAAGAGTTTGGAGTACGGGATTCGCATTTACGATTCGAGTGCGGGTGGTATCGGTGGATGTCCGTTTGCGCCGGGTGCGGGGGGTAATGTGAGTACCGACCTTGTTCTCGAATTGTGTGAAGAATTAGGCATTGCGACTAATGTAGACCGCGCAAAAGTGAAAGCCGCCGGTGAATTTATTCTATCTGCGGTAACAAACGCCGCCATCGCGAAAGCATAACCACAATGGAACGAATTGTATCAAAAATTTCCACGTCGGATGCAAGCTTTAAAGCGAATCGCGAGCATCATAAAGGGTTGTCCGATGAACTAAAGAAAGCCCTCGATAAAATCGGCGAGATGGGTTCGGCGGATGCGGTGGAAAAACACCGCAAGCGCGGCAAATTAACCGCACGCGAACGCATCGCGAAACTGCAAGATCCGAATACTCCATTTCTTGAATTCTCACCCCTCGCGGCTTATCAGGTATATGGCGACGATGTTCCGGCGGCAGGCATCATTACCGGAATCATTCAGGTATGCGGCAAACAGTGCGTTGTGGTGGCGAATGATGCGACTGTCAAAGGGGGAACGTATTACCCGATTACGGTAAAGAAGCATTTACGGGCGCAGGAAATCGCACTCGAAAACCGCTTGCCGTGCATTTATCTCGTCGATAGCGGTGGTGCTTTCCTTCCCAAGCAAGATGAAGTATTTCCCGACCGTGATCATTTCGGACGGATTTTCTACAATCAGGCAAACCTATCAGCGGCGCGGATACCGCAAATCGCTGTGGTGATGGGGAGTTGTACTGCCGGCGGGGCGTATGTTCCCGCGATGTCGGATGAGACGATTATTGTCAAAGGGAATGGTACGATTTTCCTTGGCGGCCCTCCGTTGGTGAAAGCGGCAACCGGTGAAGAGGTAACGGCGGAAGAACTTGGCGGAGCGGACGTCCACACGCGGATTAGCGGTGTTGCTGACCATTTCGCTGCAGACGATTTACACGCAATTGAGATTTGCCGCTCCATCGTCGAGAATTTGAATATTACCAAACACACTTATTTGGATATCGTTGCGCCTGCCGACCCGTTCTATGACCCGGATGAATTGTTCGGAATCCTGCCAAAAGACACACGGACGCCATTCGATGTACGGGAAGTGATTGCGCGGATAGTGGATGATTCGCGTCTGCATGAATTCAAGACACGGTATGCCGACACTCTTGTTACCGGATTTGCGCGGATACATGGTTATCCGGTAGGCATCCTCGCCAATAACGGCGTGCTGTTCAGCGAATCGTCGTTGAAAGGCGCACACTTCATCGAATTGTGTACGCAAAGGCGGATACCTCTGTTATTTCTCCAAAACATTACCGGATTTATGGTGGGGAAAAAGTACGAACAAGGTGGAATTGCCAAGGATGGCGCGAAACTTGTGCAAGCAGTTGCGACTGCCGCTGTGCCGAAATTTACCGTGATAATCGGCGGAAGTTTCGGCGCAGGGAATTACGGAATGTGCGGACGCGCATACCAACCGCGGTTCCTGTGGATGTGGCCCAACTCGCGCATCAGTGTGATGGGTGGGGAGCAGGCGGCGAATGTGTTGTTGACAGTGAAACTCGACCAACTCGCGGCAAAGAAACAGACGATGAGCGAAGCCGAACAAGCGAAATTCAAACAACCGATTTTGGATAAATATGAGTTGGAAGGGCATCCGTACTATTCAAGCGCACGGCTGTGGGATGACGGCATTTTGAGCCCGGTAGAAACGCGCAAAGCGCTGGCGCTGGGCATCAGTGCGGCGTTGAATGCACCGATTGGCTTGACCAATCCACCGGTATTCCGAATGTAATTTATTGGTTTCTTAACATTTCGATTTTATCTTACAGGGCGTAAAAACTACGCCCTTGATTCTTTCCTAAAAGATTCTTCCTGAGGAATTCATGCCTTCTATCGATATTCCGTCCTACACCACCAAATACCGTGTTCGCCGCATTATAAATTGGGTTCCGCTGGGGTTGACCTACGCCTTTTTATACATGGCGCGCTACAACCTGACGGTGGCTAAAAATGCACTCGGCGACCTAATGACAAAAGAGGATTTCGGTATCATCTTTGCCGCCGGGACATTCACCTACGCATTCGCATTCCTGCTCAATGGGCCGCTCACCGATAAACTCGGTGGCCGCAAAGCTATCCTGATCGCCGCCGTAGGTACGGCATTGATGAATATCCTGCTTGGTATTTTCACCCTCGATTTTCTCGGCAATCGAGGTGGTTTCTTCTTCGCGCATAGAACTTTTCTCTTTTCCATCTTGTATGCCGCAAATATGTATTTCCAATCATTCGGGGCAGTTTCCATCGTGAAAGTGAATGCGGCATGGTTCCACATCCGTGAACGGGGCGTGTTTGGCGGGATTTTCGGGATACTGATTTCACTTGGTTTGTACTTCGCGTTCGATTGGGGCGATGCCATCGCGAAAGCCACTGTTGTGCATCCGGAAGCGTTGAATTTCATTCAGGAAGCAATACGGACGCTATTCGGAATCAATGGCACGACATCTGACCAGACGTGGTGGGTGTTCTGGATACCGGCACTGATACTCATCATTTTCGCTGTCATTGATTACCTGATCGTGTTCGATAAACCGTCCGGGGCGGGGCATCCCGACTTCGATGTGGGTGATGCGAGCAGTGGCGATACCGATGAGACATTCCACTTGGGAGAAGTGCTCAAGAAAATTATCACAAATAAGATTATCCTTACGATTGCATTTATCGAATTCTGTTCCGGCGTGATGCGTAACGGAATGATGCACTGGTTCACGATTTACATCAAGGAACTGCTTGATAAGAAAATTTTGATTGAACGGCCGTGGGTCGATGAACATTGGGGACTCTTGCAACTATTGGCGGGGATTTGCGGTGGAATGGCGGCTGGTTGGATATCTGATCATTTGTTCGGAAGCCGTCGTGGGCCGGTGGCGGCGTTGTTATATGGCATTCTGACAGTGGGTGCGGTTTTGATGGCGATGTTCTACCAGAACATAGCAATACTAAGCTGGACAGTTACCGTAATGATGATGGCCGTTATCGGGGTTCATGGAATGATGTCCGGGACAGCGACAATGGACTTTGGTGGCCGGAAAGCCGCTGGAACTGCCGTTGGGATGATTGATGGCATGGTCTATCTTGGAACCGGCGTACAATCACTGGCGCTTGGATACCTGACAACGCAAAGCTGGGGCTATTGGGCACCCTTCCTGATACCATTTGCCGCACTGGGAACATACTTAGCCACCCGGATTTGGTTTGCTTTCCCGAATGCAACACGAAAAGCAGTGCATTAGGCATTGGACTGTGGGCTGTGGGTGAAAAGAAAAAGACGGACAACATCCGTCTTTTTTTCCCGTTTCCTTTTGCCTAAGGCCTATGGCCCAAAGCCCAGTGCCTATCCTTTCCAATTCCACCACTTGAGCTTTTCTTTATCAACTTTGGGGGTTGGACAGTCCTGTCCGATCTCATTCGCGAAGTACACCGCACACCGGAATACATATAGCAAACACCGATCCTGCACGACACCGCGCATTTTATTCGAACGGTCGAACATCTCCTGCGGGTCTTGCCCTTTCAAATCGGATACTTTACGGTAACCAAGGTCGTAGAGGTCAACCGCAATCGACTTACCGACACCGGGTATAACCTGAAGTTCCTTGAGGATAGCGGGTTTACCGGTCAAGGACTTGGTTTTAGTGGCCATTTATCAGTCTTAATTCATAACTATACATAATATTTCTTGTGCGACATTATTCGTGATTAGTTGCCAGTTGTAGGAGCAGATTAATTTGATCTTTCTCAACTACATCAAGTGCACAATTTACTTCCCAATTTAGATTTGCTAGTCCATTTAAAATACACAGACTTATTCTCGAAATATCAAAGATATCGGAATTCGCAATTACGTGTCTTAAGATACAATCAATGTTTGGATGAAGATCCGCTTTTTGCAAGTTGAGCAGAACTTCTTTTAACTCCTTAATAATATTATCGATATCATTTGCAAAATACACTAAAATCCGATCATTCTTTTTCTCAATATTGGCATCTACAATCTTTCTTGCAATGTTGTTGAAACGAATTGCAAATTTACCTTTGACTTCAGGATTCGAAATTTTATTTGTCAAATTTAAAAATGCTTGCTCGTAATTGATAAATTCAGTCAATATCTTTACTTTTAACGGTATCACGAAGTTTAAAATTTGTTGATCGTTTGTAATATCTTGCCCGATGATTTCGAAATACGGTAGAGAACCGTATTCCTTCACTTTAAAAATCAAGTACTTTGTAACGCGAACTTTATTCATAACAATCCTCCTTTCAACCATGGATGAATTTCACTATGGCAGTCATCACAAAGTGTAATGAGGTTTGAAAGCTCATTATTGCCACCTTCGCTGACTGGTATAATGTGATGTGTTCTTATAAGGTAATAATCATTGATCGGTTTCTTACA
>CAZPUW010000258.1:0-4720 GCA_964589795.1 uncultured bacterium | reverse complement strand
GGTTTGGAGCTGGGTTGCCGCGCATCAACGATGGTTCGCTTCTGTTCCTCCAGCACATGATCAGTAAGATGAAAACCCCGAAGGATGGTGGAACGCGCCTCGGAATCGTTTTCAACGGTTCGCCATTATTCACTGGTTCTGCCGGTTCGGGCGAGAGTGAAATTCGTAAATGGATCATCGAAAACGATTGGCTCGAAGCGATTGTTGCGATGCCCGATCAGCTTTTCTATAACACCGGCATTTTCACGTACCTCTGGATCGTAACCAACCGTAAGGATCGCGCCCACAAAGGCAAAGTGATTTTGGTGAATGGCACCAACTTTTTCAAAAAGATGCGGAAGAGTCTCGGCAACAAGCGAAACGAAATCTCCGAAGAGCATCGCAATGAAATCACTCGCTTGTATGGAAGCAACGTAGACAGCGAATTCGTAACGGTCTTCGATAACAAGGAATTTGGTTACGCACGTATTACGGTCGAACGACCGTTGCGATTGAACTTTGCAGCATCTACGGAGCGAATCGCTCGACTGGAAGAGTCGAAAGCATTCGCAGCTCTGGCAACGAGCAAAAAGAAAGACAAAGCTGCCATCAAAGCGGATATCGAAGATGGTAAAGCTCAGCAAATTGGAATTGGTACGGCACTGCTTGCGAGTGCATTGAAAGGTGTGTTCAAGAATCGCGACAAGTTTGAGCGTCTGCTAAAAACGGAATTCAAGCGAGCTGGATTGGTAATTCCTGCACCTCTGTACAAAGCGATTCTTACTGCACTATCTGAGCGCGATGAGACTGCCGATATCTGTACCGACGGCAAAAGGAATCCCGAACCCGATTCCGAATTACGCGATTTTGAAAATGTACCGTTGACCGAAAAAATCGAAGAGTACTTTCAACGCGAAGTGGTGCCGCATGTTCCTGATGCTTGGATCGATCATTCGAAAACGAGGATCGGATACGAAGTCAATTTCAATAGGTACTTTTATCGCTATGAACCACCGCGAGCATTGTCTGAAATCGAAACGGAATTGAAACAAATCGAGCAGGATATAGAAACGATGCTGGTTGGAGCATCGGAATGAACACCAAGCCCTATCCGCAGTACAAAAATTCTGGAACCGAGTGGATCGGCTTTTTACCAGCTGGTTGGACTGTCAGAAAATTGAAACACATCGCGTCGATTCAGTTCAGCAGTGTAGATAAGCACACACTTGATGGTGAAGACATTGTTCGACTCTGCAATTACGTCGATGTGTACAAAAACGACTTCATTGACGAGCAACTTGAATTGATGACTGCCTCTGCTTCGCGTTCTGAGATTGCACAGTTTCGACTTAGAAAAGGCGATGTATTGGTTACGAAGGATTCCGAGGATTGGCGGGATATCGCTGTACCAGCATTTGTTGACTCGGATTTTAATGATGTTCTCTGCGGATATCACCTCGCGCAGATACGAGCAAATGATAAACTCGCAGATGGGAAGTTTCTATTCCGAGCTATCAGTGCGCGGGGAATCAATGATCAATTCCGCGTTCTATCGAATGGGATAACCCGATTTGGTTTGAGCAAATACGGGATCGATAATGGAATCTTTCCCCTTCCCCCTATCGACGAACAACGCACCATCGCAGCATTCCTTGATCGCGAAACCGCTCGTATTGATGGTCTGGTAGCGAAAAAGCAACGCCAGATCGCTTTGCTGCAAGAGAAGCGCGTCGCGGTTATCAGTCACGCTGTCACCAAAAGTCTCGACCCCAACGCCAAGATGAAACCGTCCGGTGTCGATTGGCTCGGTGATGTGCCAGAGCATTGGGAGACAATACGATTCAAGTTTTTACTAGAATTACCACTTGAGTACGGTGCAAACGAATCGGCTGAGTTTGACGACCCATCATTACCTCGTTTTATCAGAATAACAGATATCGACGAGAGCGGTAATCTCCGTACAGATACATTCAAATCGCTTCCATTCGATGTTGCAAGACCATTCCTACTCAAACATGGAGACCTATTGTTTGCCCGAAGTGGTGCAACTGTCGGTAAGACAATTATGTACCGAGAAGAGTGGGGACTGGCAGCATTTGCAGGATACTTAATCCGGGCTCGTGTTAATGTTCGGCGCATTCTTCCGAGCTTTGCTACTTACTATTGTCAAACATCGCATTACTGGGATTGGCTACAAAATTCCTACATTCAATCGACAATTCAAAATGTGAATGCCGAACGATACGCCAACATGTTTCTTCCTCTACCAACTGTAGAGGAGCAAAATGCGATTGTTGACTATCTCAACCGAGAGACGGCGCATATCGATACAATGACAGCCAAGATCAAGCAATCCATCGAGACCCTGAAAGAGTACCGCATTGCCTTGATTTCGGCGGCTGTCACCGGGAAGATTGATGTAAGAAGGAATCCAATCGAGTGCGAAAATGTCAACTAGTTCTGAAGCATACATTACCCCATCAGTACTAAAATGGGCACGTGAAAAAGCCGGATTTCACGACGTTAAGGTTGCTGCACAAAAAATAGGTCGAACACCAGAGGAACTAACCAGTTGGGAAAATGGAAGTGGTAGACCCACTATCGCTCAAGCCAGAAAAATTGCAGAAGTGTATAAAAGGTCACTTGCTGTATTTTATCTTCCCGAACCCCCAAAAGGATTTGAAACACTTAGAGATTTTCGTCGACTTAGGATTGATCAACCGCGAGAGTATAGCACTAAGCTCTCTGTGATAATTCGTTTGGCAGAGTATAGAAAGAAATGGCTAAGCGAGTGGATGAAGGCTGAAGGAAGCAAAGAACTCGATTTTATCGGATCGGTTACTACAAACACATCACCAAATGAAATCGCAGGTTCAATTAGAAATGCATTAGGAATATCTATTAGGGATCAAATTGCTTGCTCTACACGACGTGATGCTTTGAACCTCTGGATACGGTGTGTTGAATTTTCAGGTATCAACGTGATGAGAGACAGTAGTGTTGACTTATCTGAAGCACGTGGATTTGTTCTCTCTGATCCATTTTCCCCATTCCTATTTCTCAATTCAAAAGACGCACTAGCAGGACAAATATTTACTCTTGTGCATGAGCTAGTTCACTTATGGTTGAATCAACCCGGAATAATGAATTTGAACGAAGCTGGACATGCTTTTTCTACCACTGACGATATTATTGAAGTCTTTTGTAATCGCGTGACTTCACTGGTTCTTATCGATGAAACGGAATTTTCGCAAAGTTGGAAGCTAGCGAATTCGAACAGTGACATTGATGCTCGGATTCGTGAAGTATCTGATAAGTACAAAGTTAGTGAAGAGCTTATTGCTCGACGTTTGCTAGAGTTGCAGATTATTAGTCAAAAGAAGTACCTGCAACTTCGGGCATATTTCCAAGAAAGATGGAAGCAACTGATTGCGCAAGACCACATCAAGCGTAAAGATACAGATGGTGGCCCATCTCCTCACTTGTTAAGGGTATTGAAAAATGGAAGACCATTCACTTCGGTTGTTTTAACATCTTATTTCCAGGGTCAGATTTCGAGCACGGAGGCGTCTTCGCTGTTAAGTGCTAAAGTAAACAATTTTGAAAAATTGAGTGCGTATTTACGCGTACCACAGATAACATTATCTGCTAATAGGGCTGGGATATGAGCAAAATTTACAGTCTCGATTCAAACGCCCTAATAGAGCCTTGGAACAAGTACTACTCTATTCAACTGTGCCCCGAATACTGGGAGATTCTTGATCGTCTTGGTAAGGAAGGGAGAATATTTTGCACGGAAGAAGTCAAGAGAGAGATTGAGAAAGTTGATGATGGATTAAAGTCATGGTTGAGTAAGAGACCGCATCTCGTTAAGTCAATTTCAAATGAAGTTCAGCAAAAGCTTCGGGAAATACTGGTGAGTTTTCCAAATATTATCAGTGTTGGAGCTGACAGATCAATGGCAGATCCATGGGTAATCGCGCATGCTTTTGTGACAAATGCTACTGTCGTAAGTAAAGAATACGCAGTACCAGAACGACAAAAGGATTCAAGAATAAAAATACCTGATGTGTGCCGTCATTTTGGAGTACCCTGCATAAACGACTTACAGTTTGTCAATGAGGTTGGCATAAAGTTCTCAGCACGTTTGGGATGATCTTGGCTGAGAATATTCTTATGTAACGCGATGTAACAGGAAGGTGGTTTTTGCATCCGGACTGACATCTAACTCTTTGATAACTCTAATCCGGACTATGTAACGCCATGTCATCCGGAAGAGTTTGGTTGAGGTAAACGGCGAACAGCGGTTAATTACAAATCGCATAGGAATTGGTTGATGAACCAACAATACAACGAAGCGGCATTCGAAACAGCCATCGAAGAGTGGTTGGTTTCGTCTGGCGGTTTCTACCGAATCGCCCCCGAAACATTCAATACCGCACGCGCATTGTTCCCTGCTGAAGTTCTCACATTCATTCAAGCCACCCAACCGACTGAATGGAATTATCTTGTTAACTTACAGAAAGAGCAAGCCGCAGAAACCCTACTCGACGATCTGTGCCGGGCACTGAATTCTGAGCATGAGGGTTGTCTCTCGGTTCTGCGTCATGGTTTCAAGTGCTTCGGCAAGCTCTTTCGTGTTGCCTATTTTTCTCCTGCCAGCGGGCTGAATCCCGAAACTGTTGAGTTGTACAATGCCAACCGTTTGACCATTACCCGCCAGCTTGTTTACTCAAATCGG